>QHRJ01000034.1 GCA_003220075.1 Verrucomicrobiota bacterium | reverse complement strand
CCCATGGTTGCCGCAACGGCGTCCGGCCAGGGCACGCAGGGTGGAACACTTCAAGGGACTTGGGAGATGCAGATAACTCTAACCGATTGCGCAGGTCACGTGATAAGGAGCTTCCCGTCACTAATAGAATACGCGGCGGGAGGCACGGTGGTGGAGTCGAACGGTGGGACACCGCAGGCTCTGAAGACGCCTGGAGAAGGTGTTTGGCGCCATACCACTAACAATAACTATGCATTTCGCTTCAAATTCTTCACGTTTAATTCCCTAAACGTCTTTACGGGCTGGACGATCATTGCGGGGGAAACAACCGTGGATTCGACAGGAAACGCCAATACGGGGTCCGCAACCGTCAA
>QHRJ01000099.1 GCA_003220075.1 Verrucomicrobiota bacterium | reverse complement strand
CAATCAGCTTACTCGCTCTCTTGGTATAAAGGCCGGACCAGTAGCGAAACAGCGCCGGCCCGAACCCGTATTGCTCGTTTAACATAAGCTGGCCGCCATGGGTATGGCCGGAGAGGGTGAGGGGAACCGATGCTGCCGCCGCCGCATCGAAGGCATGCGGATGATGTGCCAAAAGGATCGGAAAACTTTCTGGCTGACGCTGGTTGAGGAGCTGGCGCACCGCGGCGGCGATAGCCACATTCCTGTTCTCGCGGGCCCTCGTCCAACTTAGGCCAAGCAGTTGTAGCGGCGTGCCACGGACAGTGATCAGGACCGATTCGTCGAGAAGAAATGGAATGCCCGAGTGTTTCACCCGGCGTTCGAACTCGGGGCCATTCTCGATCAAATCGTGATTACCTTCGATCAGATAAACGCCGTGGCGGGCGTGCATGGATCTAACAAGATCGAGAGCGTGATCAAGATCCATGAGAGCGTCGTTAATCAAGTCGCCGGTAAGGAGAACCAGATCTGCGCCTAGCTCGTTAACGACCCGGACCACATCGCGCAAGATGCGGCCGGAGGTGAACCGGCCGACGTGCATATCGCTGATTTGGGCGATGGTTAGCCCGTGAAGATCGCTCGGCAAACCAACGATCGGTAGAACAAAGCGGCGAACCCGAAATCGATCGAGCTGGCGCATCGCAATGGTGGCCAGACTAAGATTAAAGAGCGGTGGCGCCGCGGCGAGGGCGACTCCGAGAAACTGGCGCCGACTCAATGCCCCGCTTGCGTCCACTGTAGTCGGATTGCAATTACGCAGGCGCCGAGCGCTCCGGTTAAGAGCGAGCATTGCGAGGATCGGGAGAAGCGCCACTGTCAGCAACAAAAGGAGTGGCAGAAGGATCATGTGCCAGATGAATACGGCTGCCATCGCGAACTTTGAGAACAGAGCGGTCGATTCTGCGTGAGCGAAGCGCTGGGTCAGCAACCAGCTCAATCCCGCTAATTGGGCCAGAGCGAAAATGGCAATTGCGATCCGCGCAAAGGTGGGTCGAGCGATTCGCGCCGAGGTTGCCCACCAGAGAATGTCGAGAGCGACCATGGTGCCGATCAAGACAAGGACGAATCGCATACGCAAAGATAGAGCTAAAGACCGGAAAAGCTCAGAGCGTCGGGTGGCAAGAGCAAGGAGCGGGGAGCAGGGAGGGGCGGTGAGCAAGTGAGGAGTAAGAAGGAAGAAGTGAGAGCACAGCGATAGAAGTCGTAGATCCGAAGTGCCAAGGGACCAATGCGTTGACATTCTTTTTGCAGCCGACTCGGACGAACTCTGGACGAGATGGAGCGAGCCCATGTATGTCGAAGCGGGGTATTGAGCCATCCGAAAAATGGGATAAATGCGAATATTTATAGGAGGTGAACTATACAATGATACCAAAATCAATGATCGCATTATCGGTCTCAGCAGCGCTTACGGGCGTGGCCCTGGCCGGAGATCCGCATACGTCGGGTGTTAAGGGACAACCAAACCAGTCCTGTGAGAATCCACAAACAATGACGATGCCGGGAAATTCTTCCTCGGCTCGTGGCTCGGCCTTCAATCCGAACGGGATCGCGGGAATGAATTATGCCGGTGAAAAATCGGTAAACTCGAAAAATCCGAAGTCAGTGAGTCAATACGATGTTGCCTGCTTCCAGCAATCCGCCAGAGTAGCTCGGCAAACCACCAGGACATCATCCGGACACCGACACTGAGTTTTAGAATCCATCAGTTCGAAATATTCGGGCGTCAGAGATGATATTTTTCGCCAAGCGGCGGGGGACTAGCGCGTTCCCCGCCCGCGCCAAATAGTTGGCGGCGTCGCATGTGGAGACATTGCCTGTTCTTGCGGTCTCTTCGATAAGAACGATTCGATGGCTTTGGAACGCGCGCCCGTGGGGATTCGAACCTCAAACCTTCTGATCCGTAGTCAGATGCTCTATCCAGTTGAGCTACGGGCGCCCAGGAAGCGCTAATTTGCGGAGGGGGACTAAAGCGTCAAATGGCGACAACCCGGCTTTTCCGAAGCGATATTGCTTCGCGCTCGAGCTCTGTCAGGAATTGCTGCGCGATCGCTGAAAGCTTGCCCGTCCAAGCGGCGCCGATCATGACCTTGGGAAAGTTCGGTAATTTCAGAGCGCGAATTCCTTTCGGTGCTTTGAAGCCCGGCGTCGCCACGGTTAACCCAATACCGTAGCCCTGCGCAACGTAACGTTCGATCAATCGCGCAGAGGTGACCTCAATTCCGGGAAACCATTCCACGCCGAGTCGTTGGAGGCCAAGCTGAAAGTCAAGACAGACCGGATCGCTGCGCCGAAAACTGATTAATGTTTCCTCAATTTTATCGCGACCCCACAATTCGTCGGCGCGAGTGAGACGTTGCGTGGCCTTAACTAAAAGGATTAACGGCAATTCGAGCAACGCGCGTGAGCGAACTCCGCTTGCTTTTTTGTGTTCAATCACAGTAACGGCCAGATCAATTTCGGCCACTTGTAAAAGTCGTTCGGCTTCGGCGCGGGCTGCTTCATGGAGAGTGAGCCGGAAGGCTGGAAAATGTTTTCGAACGCGCCGCAAAATTTCCGGAAGATAATCGTGCAGAACGATGGCGGGCGCGGCCACTCGCAGTTGATGAGCCGAGCCGCCGCGAATTGCCTCGCCAACCTGATCAATCTCGTCGAAGAAGGGCCGAATGAATTCGTACAGCTCCATGCCCGGTGGCAAGAGGGCGAACGGACGGCGATTAAACAATTTGGTGCCGAGAGATTCTTCCAAGCGCGCAATTTGGCCGCTGACCGCCGGTTGCTGGATCCCGTACGGCATGTTGCGAACGGCGGGGACGATTCCGCCATGACGGGCGACGTAATAGAAAAGCTCGAGATGATGAATGTTCATGATCGAGTAATTCGATGTTTGCCGGCGAATTTATCGATTCACGATTGCGCGGCCGTTGGCGCATCATAACAGGCTTCTGCAACAAGACATCTTATGGGTGGTTTTATTCTGCTGTTTTTAATTATTGTCGTATTGGTGCTTGTCGTTCCGGCAGTGGCGCTAGCCAAGGCCAGTCAGGCCCTGCGAGCAATCGAAGAGCTTAAACAGCGGTTGCTCATGCTCGAGTCGCGCTGGCATGGGGAAGATGTGCCGGCAGAACGGCCTAAAGTAGTAACGGAACCAAAACCGGTGCCCCCGATCATCCCACCGGCTGCCGTGCCGCCGCCTCTGCCTGTTACCGCAATTCCGCCGCCGATACCTGAGCCGAAACCGATCATGCCGGTTGAAGAAGTGCACATCGAGACCGTGGCGCCGCCCGCGCGCTCAATTGATTGGGAGCAATTCATGGGGGCGAAAATGTTCGCCTGGATCGGTGGCTTTGCCCTCTTCCTCGGCGTCGCCTTCTTCGTAAAATATTCATTCGAACATAATCTCATTCCGCCGGAGCTACGCGTTGCGATCGGATTTCTTACGGGCATCGCGCTAGTCGTTGGTGGCATGGCGTTGAAACGCAAAGAAAACGTCGTCACCGCGCAAACCTTGTGTGCGACCGGCATTCTCATTCTTTATTCCGTTACCTTCGCGTGCCGATCGTTCTACCACTTTCCGTTCTTCGGACTGGTTCCAACCTTCGCGCTGATGTCGCTGATCACGGCGGCGGCGTTTCTCCTCGCGGTGCGATTGGATGCGCTCGTGGTCGCGATTCTCGGAATCGCCGGCGGCTTTCTCACCCCGGTCCTGCTGTCCACCGGACAAGACAATCCGCTTGGACTTTTCGGATACACCGCGCTGCTCGATATCGGTTTGCTTGCTGTGGCGCGGCGCAAAGAATGGAGCTCGCTTCCGATCCTCGGCGCTGTTGGCACCGTGCTCATGCAAATCGCGTGGGTCGGCAACTTTTTTCTGCACGGACAATACTTCGCCGGAAACAAGACATTGATACCGATGGCGGTGTTTCTTGGCTTCGAAGTTTTGTTCCTGGCAGCCGCACTCACAACTAAGCGCGCGGGAAAATTGGACAATGCGATCTCCGGCGCGGCTCTCGGGATTGGCGCGTTCGCAATGCTCTGGGCGTTTTACTTTTTTTCCTTCACCACGATCGGAAGCCGGCCGGTATTAATCCTGAGTTATCTTTTTCTGGTCGATGCGGCGCTGCTCGGACTCGTCATTGCAAAAAAATATTTTGCGCACCTGATTGTGATCGTCGGCGTCGCCGCGTTCGTTTTTCTCGGGCTTTGGACGAACGAT
>QHRJ01000098.1 GCA_003220075.1 Verrucomicrobiota bacterium | reverse complement strand
TGAACTGGCCGCCGCTCATCGTCAGCATGTTGGGAGCGTTGTTCACCACCTGATCAAATGCGACGAAGGAAAAACTGAAGGTCATGAATTCGATGATCGGACGCAGTCCCACCATGGCGGCACCGACCCCGAGCCCGGCAAACCCATTTTCGGAAATTGGCGTGTCGATGATTCGCTTGGGGCCAAAGCGTTCAAGCAAACCCTGTGAAACTTTGTAGGCGCCCTTGTATTCCGCCACTTCCTCGCCCATGAGAAAAACATTCGGATCACGGGCCAATTCTTCTGTCAGCGCTTCATTCAACGCCTGCCGATAGGTGATCTCGCGCATGTTCATTTTGTCTTAGCAGGTCGGGGCAATTCACCTGAATCGCCCGGCTCTGCAACGCCACCCTTCGGGCGATTGTGGTCAATCGCCCCTACCTGTCCATTGGCGTAGGTGTAATCATAAAGTTTCTCGAGCGGCGGTTCATCGCTCTGCTCGGCAAATTTCACCGATTCGAGCGCGATTTGTTTCGCTTCCTTGTCCAGCTCGTCAAATTTTTCGTTCGTCAGTTTTCCTTCGCGCGTCAGTTGGGCGCGCAATCGCGTAATCGGGTCGTCCAGACGATATTTTTCGAGTTGTTCCTTCGTTCGATAGCTCGCGGGGTCAGACATGGAGTGGCCGCGATAACGATAGGTGCGCACCTCGACAAACGCCGGATGCGGATCTTTGCGAATCGATTGCACCACTTCGCTCAAGGTGTCGCGGACCTGACGAAAATTCATGCCGTCCACCACGCAACTGGGAATGTCATAACCTTCGGCGCGATCGACGATTTGTTTTAGCGAAGTGGAACGCTCGACCGAGGTTCCCATGGCAAAGAGATTGTTTTCGCAAATAAAAATCACCGGCAACTTGAAAAGGGCAGCGAGATTCAGGGCTTCGTGAAACGAACCCTGATTGATGGCGCCGTCGCCGAAAAAGCAAAGAGTGATGCGATCTTCATTTCGATATTTGCAAGCGAAAGCGAGGCCGCAGGCCAGCGGCACATGGGCCGCCACAATGGCGTGCCCACCGTACATGTGATGTTCTTTATCAAAGAAATGCATCGAACCGCCCAGCCCGCGGGAACAGCCGGTATCTTTGCCGAAAAGTTCCGCCATACAGGCATTGGCGCTGGTACCGCGGGCCAGAGCGTGGGCATGATCGCGATAGGCGGTGATGATGTAATCGTCGAAACGCGTGGCCGCGATGGCGCCGGTCACGACTGCTTCCTGGCCGATGTACAGATGACAAAAACCGCCGATTTTCTGAGCTTGATATTGCTGGCTGGCGCGCTCTTCAAAACGCCGGATAAGCAACATCAACCAGAGCATCTCGACTTCGTCGCGCTGCTCCGCTGGCGGCATGGAAATCAGGCAGCGCGAGCGACCGCGACTTTTGCGTTAGCAGGTGACGATTGAGTGCCCATCAACAGAACGAAGATGGTGGTGAAAGCGAGGTCGCTCAGGAGAGAGTTGCGGAAAAACATCCAGCTGGGTGTGGCACCATATTGTGGCAGGCCAATGGTCAACGCTTGAACTAATCCCGCAAAATTTTTCACGTAACCGGGATCAGTCAGCCAGGAAAAGACATTGGTGATTCCATAAAAAATCACTGAGATGGTGAGAGAGGCGGGCAACATCGTTTTCCACGAAGCGCGTCTTCGCAGGGCGAAGCCAATTAAACCGACGACCGCTAACGCGAGGTAGCGGCAAAGAATTTGCGGATCAAAAAGCGGCGCGTGGTAAGTGGCGTTTAGAATTAAATCGGAAATGAAGAGAGTGCTCAGCGGCAGCGCGAATTTGTACCGCCGCGGCAAATAGGCAGCGCAACAAAGCGCGATAGCAGCGAGTGGGGCGAAGTTCGAGAGCCAGGTAGCGGCACCGGAATGAATGAGGAGACCCGTCATCGCCCGAAAAGCGACGACACAAATGACGAGAAACAAAGCCGGAATCATCGGACAGCAAGTTTATCTGTCCTGCGCCAGATGCAACGCTAAACGCGCGGGGCTCCCTTTACTTGCTGGCGCTAGCACGGGCGCGCGTCAGTCTGGCTTTGCGACGGATGGCGGCGTTGCGATGAATAATTCCGCGCTTGGCCGCTTTATCTATCGCAGAAATGAGTGCGTTGATTTCGTTCGCCGGCGCGTTCGCTTTGGCCGCGCGCTTACTCAAAGTCCGGATACGACTCAAAACGCGGCGATTGCGAAGAGCTCGGCGCTCGGTCTGGTGCGCACGTTTGGCAGCGGATTTGGTGTTGGCCATGCGATCAAAAAATTGCGGGCGGGAGCGTCATGGATGCGCTCCTATTTGTCAACCTGTCAACCGCGCGTGCGCGATCAGGCGCGCCCGTTCCGCAACCACGCGGTAGCGTCCGATTTCTTTGCCGGCGCGACCGACGTCTTCGGCGCCAGCGGCGTAACGGTCGCCTTCTCCGCTCCTGGCTTTGACGAATCGACCGTAAAAACGGCGTGGGTCGGCGCGGGAGCGGAAGCGACCGCGGCTTTGGCGGAGCGATTCGCCTTCGGTAAATGGTCCGGACTGATTTGCACAATCGCGCCAATGGACAACTGCGCATAAAGCGCGGAGACATCGGACGATTTCATTCGAATGCAACCGTAGCTGGCGGGCCGGCCGATCGTTTTCTCCTCCGGGGTTCCGTGAATGTAAATGCCCCGGTTATAAGCGTGCGCGTTTGCGGCTTCCAACCCGCGTAGCCAGATGATGCGGGTAATGATAGGATCGCGGCCCGGCGTGTTCGGTTGCAAAATTTCACCGGTGAAGCGGCGGTTGTGGAAAACCGCGCCCGTCGGGGCGTGGTCACCAATTTTCTGAGCAACCTGAAGAGTGCCGAGCGGCGTCGCCATCGAACCCCATCTATCGCCGAGCCCGAATTTGGAGGTAGAAATGGGGTAAACTGCAGCATTGCCGCCGTTGTCGAGGAGCATCAATTTTTGATCGCGCACACTAACGATCACGTTTGGCTGGACCAGCTGCGCGCGCAATGGCGTAGCTCCCGGCGCAACCACCGCAATTAGCAAGAACCAACGAAGGCGAGACATAGGTGCGTCTAGGCCGGGAGCGCGTCAGGCGCCCTGCCGTTGTTCCAATTGAATTTCGGTAGCCATTGTATGACGGAGCAAAACGAGACGTAAAGAAACCCAAATTGAAACATAAGCAAGAATGGGACCGAAAGAAACTGCCGGTGCTCAATCGCGTACCAGACAAAGTAGCTAAAGTAAACGGCAAAAAACATCTCAGCCGCAGGCAATACCGATTTGAGAGGCATATAGCGGCAATTGCGCCAGGGCTGGGCCTTGCGTTCTATCCCATATTTCGGGGTGCGGGTGAAATCTGATTTATGATTGAACACCGCTTCGAGGACGGCGCGGGCGTTATTTAGCGACAGACCGACCCCAAGCGCGAGCAGGCAGGGCAAAAGCATGATTTCCTTCATCCACGTTCGCGGATGCAGCTCCCGCTGCGCGCAAATGTAAAAGACTGCGACCGAGACGGAAGCGGTCAGAAAGATTGGCACATCAATAAGCAGCGTTCGCACCCAGCCGGATTGCGGTCCGCCGGTGGAGGGATGGAGGAGGACAACGAGACAGGCGAGAAGCAAATAGGCGAAATTGGAAACAAGATGACCGGTCGCCTCCAGCTTGATCGGCATCGGCAGCTTACTCCGCCAAATTTCCGGCAGCAGTTTTTTACAAGTCTGGATGGAGCCTTTCGTCCAACGATGCTGTTGGGACTTGAAGCCATTCATATCGACAGGCAGTTCCGCCGGGGTCACAACGTCGGGAAGGAAAATAAATTTCCACCCCGCCAGCTGCGCGCGATAACTCAGATCCAGATCCTCCGTCAGCGTGTCGTGCTGCCAGCCGCCCGCCTCTTCAATGCACGATTTTCGCCAGAGTCCGGCTGTTCCGTTGAAGTTGAAAAAGCGACCGCTGCGAGAGCGCGCGGTTTGTTCGAGAACGAGATGGCCGTCGAGAAACATCGCCTGCACCCGGGTGAGCAAGGAATAGCCGCGATTCAAATGGCCCCAGCGCGTTTGAATCATCCCAACTTTCGGATCGGTAAAGAAATCGACCGTCTTGCGCAGCAAATGCGGC
>QHRJ01000097.1 GCA_003220075.1 Verrucomicrobiota bacterium | reverse complement strand
AACGCTGCGCTTGCGCTGGCGTTGCAAACTGATGGCCGCGTTATTGTCGGCGGGCAATTTTCCCAGGTCGATCTGACCCAGCGCTTCAATCTCGCGCGGCTCAATAGTGACGGCAGTGTTGACTTGAGTTTTGATCCCGGCAACGGACCGAACGGCGACGTCAACGCAATCGTCATTCAATCGGATGGCGGCATTGTTATCGGCGGCACCTTTATCGGCTACAATGGTTTTGCCCGTGGTGGAGTGGCGCGGGTGCTGGGGAATGGCGTGCTGGATCCTTCATTCGATTCGGGTGTCGGCACTGGTGGAAATGTTTTCGCTCTGGCATTGCACCATAACGGCCAGATCGTGCTCGGCGGTCGTTTTGTTCAATACTCCGGGATCAATCGCACCTTTATCGCACGCGTCTTTAGTGACGGCTCGCTCGATTTCGGATTTAATCCGACGCCCAACGATTGGATTCAATCGCTCGCAGTCGAACCGGACGATCGAATTCTCGTGGGCGGGTTCTTTACCGGAATAAACGGAGTCGGGCGTAATAGCATCGCGCGTTTGAATACAAATGGGTCAGTCGATCTGACCTTTGATCCGGGAGCCGGGTGCGTCGGCTCCCTGACAAATGACGCAACGCAGGTGCGCAGCATCGCCTTGCAACAATTCGGTCGCGTTTTAGCGGGAGGTGTCTTTACCAGTTATGACAATCAACTGCGGGACAATATCGTGCGCCTTTTCGACGGCGCGCCATTCTTTCAAAATCTTTCGGCGCGGGCTCACGTTTTCACCGGCGAACGGATCCTGATCGCCGGTTTCATTATTGGAGGGACGGAAAACAAAAGAGTCCTTATTCGCGGGCTTGGGCCGTCACTGGCTTCCTTTGGCGTTCCCACTCCCCTGGCCGATCCGACCCTTTCCTTATACGATCACACCGGTGCCCTTATTAGAGCTAACGACAATTGGAAGGACACACAGCAAACGCAAATTCAGGCGACCGGGTTGGCCCCGCCGAATAATTCTGAGGCCGCGATTCTGGTTACTCTCTCGCCCGGGCCCTACACCGCCTTTCTCCAAGGCAAGGCGATGACCACCGGCATCGCGCTGGCGGAAGTTTACGATGTTGATCCGAATGTGAACGCGCGACCAACGAACTTGAGCGCGCGCGCATTTGTTGGGACTGGGAGCGACGTTCTGATTGGAGGCACCATCATCGGTGGTAACGGCGCAAGTTTGCAGCGTGTCCTCGTGCGTGCACTTGGTCCATCGCTGGCGAGCGCCGGAATAGCCGCCCCACTGGCCAATCCGACGCTCTCATTGCGCGATGCCAACGGCAACGTCATCGCTAATAATGACGACTGGAAGAATTCGCAGCAGGCAGACATCGCGGCGACCGGTAAGGCACCGCCGAACGATCGTGAATCGGCTATCCTCGCGCTGCTCGCGCCGGGAAACTACACCGCCATCGTTGCTGGCAAAAATGGAACCACGGGCGTTGCCCTGGTGGAGTCTTATAATTTGCCCTGAAGGCGCACGAGCATTCTATCGCTTCGTGTGCCTCGAAAAGTCTGGGCGGCTGGTACGACTTCGCAGTAGGGGAATAATAGGCTCCTAGAAATGGTGCCAAAGTTCTTCCTACTGATTCTTCGACGGCATGAGCGGGCTAGGTGTGAGGGATGACGCCCCCGCGGCATCTTGCGTGGCGCGCAGCCGTTCTATCCTCAACTTACGCTTGTTATGCCGTAATTGACCTGGCGGCACGAATGGGGTCGGCGAAACGGTAGGTGTCGGACTCGCAACCGGCGTTGATGTCGGAGTTGGCGTGGCTGTCGGGAATGGCGTCACGGTGGGAGTAGGAGTAGCCGTGGGTGACGGCGTAGGCGAGGGCGGTGGCGTTACGATCGGGCTCGGGGTAGGTGTCGGAGTCGGAGTGGGTGTCGCAGTCGGTGTTGGTGACGGAGGCGGAGTAACGATTGGCGTAGGAGTCGGCGTAGGGGTGGGAATGGGGGTAGGAGTAGGAGTGGGCTCAGGTGTGGGCGTTGGTGTAGGAGTAGGAGTGGGCTCAGGTGTGGGGGTTGGTGTAGGTGTAGGAGTTGGAGTTGGAATCGGCGTAGGCGTTGGAGTAGCAGTAGGTGTCGGCGTCGGGGTGGGAGTAGGGGTAGGGGTAGGCTTAGGAGTAGGAGTAGGAGTAGGTGTCGGCGTAGCAGTTGGAGTTGGAGAAGGACTTGGAGTCGGCGTTGGGGTCGGCGTCGCTGACGGCACAGAATGGATTACCTCGTTCGAACCGGTGCTTTCAACGCCTGCCTTGAACGCGACTACCGTGTAGTAATATGTACTGCCGCTTGGCGCGATCGCGACCGTGGCCATTGTGCCTGTTCCCAGCACGTCTGCATGCTGGGTATAATTTCCTGAACTAGTTCCATAATAGACTCGATAACCATCGATATTCGGGCTCGACGGACTAGCCTGCCAAGTCAACGCTAATCCCACTGAGGCCGCGGCATCCTGCCGAAACAGTCCGGTAATAATCCGGGCCCCACGCTTCAAAACTCACCATTTAATGTCTAGCGGGTGAAGGGAATCGAACCCTCGTGTCCAGCTTGGGAAGCTGGCGTTCTACCATTGAACTACACCCGCGAACGAGAACTTTTGATTTTAGAATTCGGATTGCCGATTGGCAACCGGCGCAATCATTGCCAGGATAAACATCGTCCGACGCCTGATATTTTCCATGGAAGAAAATGATTTTGCGCGGGTTTAGCACGTCGCCCGCATTTTACTCCACTTGCAACGGCTCTAAGGACATTGAAAAGGTCCTTATTTCTATAACTCCCGTTGGGATCGCCATAAAGGGTATCGTATCCCTGCTTGATATCGGCCACCGGGTATTTCCTGTAATCCGTGTAGAGGCGTTTACCGCGGTTACAATTTGGGTGTGATCATTTTTCGCCTGCGTTTTCCGCGTACGATCGATCATCCCTTGGCCGGCGGTGAAAAGAAATCCCATGGTGAAGCCGCCGCGCCCTGCGTTTCATCTGTGCATGTCAATTTACTTGCAACACGACGGGCTCGTCTGAAAAACAGTAAGATTCTACCAGCGACGCAATTGCTCCGGGAGGGGGCAGCTCGCGCAATCGGATGCATCGCGCAGGCAAAAATCTTCGTAGATTTGGAGCAATCCCTGTTGTCCGACCAAGGAATGCACAAAGTCGCGTTGCCGTGGATCGCCGGCAAATAGTCGCGCCGCCGCGATGCGCGCCGCTTGATTGGAAAGTTGGGCACGTAATTTTTTGTAGTCATTCCAGATTTCGCGGTCGTCATTGACTGCCAGGGGATAAACCACATTAGCGAGAATCTCAGCGGCGCGGGAATTGCCGATGAGCGCGAGTGAAGAAGATGCGCTCGCGGCCGCGAGGGTATAGTGACGACTCCAAAAATCGTGCTGCAAATCGGTGAGAAACGACACCAGCGGTGTGGCCTCGCTCGCGCGGGCGAGTGCCGAAAATGTTTTCCACTCCGCTACCATCACGGCCAGAGCACCGAGCCGGCGATGGGGATGATTGAGGGGGCGCGCGCCGCTCGTTTTCCAAAGTTTCGCGGGTAGAACCAACCGCGAAACCTGTTCGCGATATTTCCACCAGCGGTCCCACAACGAACGCAGATAGCTGCGGGTCGATTTTCGTTGCGCGTCCAAATCGGGCGCGTCAAGAAATCCGGCGACCCCAAAGAGCAACGCTTCGGCGTCTTCTCGCCGCTTTCGCAAAAAAGCCAGCGGCAAACGCTGGGCGAGCAGGGTAAATGGCAGTCGGTTTTGTTTGTAACCCAGTGCCTCGGCAGTCGCCTGGAATAACGCCTCATCGCGTCCGTGCACTTCGATGCGCTGGCGGAGTCGATTAGCTTTTTGCCGTAAACGAAACCTCGCCGCTGCCTCCAGAACACGTGTGACGCGTTCGGCCGCGAGATTTCTGAGCGGCGCAACACAACGACCGGCATGAGCGAGCGGAACCATTCCGGCGGCGGTATCTCGGAGCGCGGCCAGATCGAGTTGAATTTGAGGCACGTTCCGATGAGTGCTCGTGCGGGCAAAAAATTCAACGTCACTTTGTTCTAGAAAAACGTGCAGAATGGCGTCGTCGAACGCAGGATTAGTAGCATGCCCGTGCAACTCCCAATTGCGATCAAGCAAATCGATTTCGATAGGGCCGCGCAAGATTGAACCGCCGGCTATCCGGATGGCGGCGTCCTGAAAATCAGGGCCGGCCTCGCGATTCCAAAAACCGAACTGGACAATCTCAACCGATTCTCCCGCGAGGGTTTGGAATTTTCGGCCAAATTCACCAGCAAACCAGCGCGCCTGCAGTTCGAGCTCGTTTGGAATCTTGGGTAGCGCTATCAATGATCGTTCGCGCACACGAGCGGTTTGCTCCCGTATCTCTGCGTAGCGATCGATTGAATGCATTCCCGAAGTTTCCTAGCGTAATCTTCAAGGAACGGCGATCTCGAAATCGCTGACTGCCCCTAAAATCGGCTCCAGCCGATCTGTCGCCTGAGTCGTCCGCAGACGACGAAGGATTTCTGGAAGTTTGTGTGATGATCGATCTGTCGTGAGGTCCCTCGGTCCGAGCCGGACTGGCGTTGTCTCCCCGGCTCGGGATGACGGCGACGCCCTAGGTGGCGCTGGAAGTAGCAGTCGATCCTTGAAGTAGCGTTTCGGTCGCCGGCGGAAAGCGAAGAATTTGGCGGAGATAATCGCCGATTTTCTCGATCTCCGCCGCGCGTGAACGCGGGAAGACGAAAGAATATTTCTGGCCGCGCCCCTCCGCCGGAAAAATGACGAGATTTTCGGAAAGAAACTTCGGCTCGCGCGCGATGGTCATACCATCGAGTTCGATCGTTTGTGCTACCGGCTTGGTTCCTTTCCGCCCGACGAAAGTCAACTTGCGGGGTTCTTCGTTGGTGGCGACGAGGGCGCCGAAAAGATTAGGCGCGATGCGGCGGCCACGACCGCTGACGCACGGAACAGCCCAGGAGATGGTTTCGCCGAGCAAGTTTTGCTTACTGAAAACCGATGCCAGTTTTGCCGGCAGGTTCAGCGGTAGGGTCGCTTCGCGATGGAAAAAAGCTGGTTCGTTTAGCTTTCGCCAAACCAGCCAGAGTTTTACTTTGGTCGCGCGCAAGATTTTTGGCGCAAAATAAAAGAAGGCAGCAAGCGCGATTAAAAAAATTGAGAACGCGACAATCGGGTGATAGTGCAACAGCGCCAGTCCGCCGATGACTGCTGCGTCCTCCCCGACACTAAGCGCAATATTTGAAAACGGCTCTGGCGATGTATTTGAAAGAAGGCGTGTCGTCGCCTTGGCCGTGTGCGTCGCGAGCGCAGTGGTGCCGGCGAGCAACACAATGATAACATCCAGCGTCGGGCTGGAATGTCCGAGAACTTGAATGGCGAGAAGCGCGCCGCCGATTGGTCGAATGATGGTATGGACAGCGTCCCAGGCGGAATCTATCCACGGAATTTTGTCGGCGAAAAATTCGAGAAGAAAAAGAACTCCGGAAATGGTGATGACGATTGGCTCCCCCAGGATAGCGAGCGATTGATATTGAGGCGCAAGAACGATCCAGTGGAAATGAATGGCGAGGCCGGTGGCAAAAACCGTCAGGTAAAGATTTAGTCCCGCCAGACAGGCAAGTCCGAGCGCGACACTCAGGAGATTCAGCCGTTCCACTTCCAACTATTACTGGTCATCCCGAGGGAAGTCGAGGGATCCCGCGGATGTTACCGTAAAGCCATCGCAACGGGATCCCTCGACTGCGCTCGGGATGACATGCGTCGTCGAAGCGAAGGTCCGGCCGTAGGACGGCACGTACGATTTGCACACCTGCCGCGTCGCTGATATTCCAAACGCCGTGCTCGATATTCGAATCGTTCGCGAACAATCAGATTTTGTGAAAAGCCGACTTGCGCTTCGAGGCGGTGGTGACGAAGCGAAGATCGATGAATTGCTCCGGGTCGATGCGGACCGGCGCAAAGCGGAGACCGCGTTGCAGGCGCTCAACGCCGAGCGCAAGAAACTAAGCAAAGAGATCGGCGGAATGCGGAGCCGCGGACAGGATTCTCTCCAGTTGGAGAACCGCGTTCGCAAAATTGGGGAAGAGATCGCGCGCCTAAACGAAGACGTAAACCTGGCTGACGCGCAACAGAAAGAAATACTTCTGGAGATTCCTAATCTGCCGCATTTCAAAGCGCCGATCGGGAAGGACGCCAGCGCCAATCCGGTGGTGCGTTCGTGGGGAGCAAAACCGAAACTCGAGCATGCATTGGATCACGTCACCATTGGAACGAACCTCAAACTCTTTGATCTCGAACGCGCGTCAAAGTTGAGCGGGAGCGGTTTCATTTGTTTTATCGGCGCCGGCGCGCGGTTGGAGCGAAGCTTGATCCAGTTCATGCTCGATCTGCACACGCACGAGCATGGTTACGAAGAAATGAGCCCGCCTTTTTTAGTGCGGCGCGAGTGCATGATCGGAACATCGCAGCTCCCAAAATTTGAATCCGATATGTACGGGCTCGAAAATAATCAACTCTTTCTCGTGCCGACGGCGGAAGTGCCGATAACAAATTTTCACCGCGAAGAAATCTTGAGCACGGATGAACTGCCGAAGAAATACGTTGCTTACACACCTTGTTTTCGACGGGAGGCGGGTTCAGCCGGTCGTGAAACGCGCGGGATCATTCGTGTCCATCAGTTCGACAAAGTGGAATTAGTTAAAATCACGACCCCGGAGAGTTCCAACGAGGAACACGAGAGCCTGACGGCCGATGCCGAGAAAATTTTGCAATTACTCGGTTTGCATTATCGCGTGATTGAACTTTGCGCCGGTGATCTCGGCTTTGGTGCGACCAAGGCCTACGACATCGAGGTTTGGTCGCCGGGACAAAACGCCTATCTGGAAGTTTCGAGTTGCTCGAACTTCTCGGATTTTCAGGCGCGACGGATGAATCTGCGGTTCAAGGATGCGGAAGGCAAAAACCGTTTTTGTCATACTTTGAATGGTTCGGGCCTGGCCTTGCCGCGATTGTTTGCCGCGTTGATCGAAGCTGGTCAGCAGAAAGACGGTTCGGTGCGGCTGCCGGAGAAATTACTGCCCTATTTTGGCACTGAGCAGATTCAGTAGAATAGAAGGCGCGGCCTTGCGGCTCCTTG
>QHRJ01000370.1 GCA_003220075.1 Verrucomicrobiota bacterium | reverse complement strand
AAGTTGAAGGAATATCCGATGAACGTGCCGTGAAATTTCTCCGGCGCGACGCCAATGATCGTGTGCTGAACGCCGTTAAGATATTGTGTTTTGCCGATGATTTCCGGGTCGCCCTTGTAACGGTCCTTCCAGGTTTGGTAACTGATCACTGTGACCGGATGCGCGTTTCGCCCCTCGCCTTCTTCCGATTTGAAGCCGCGTCCCATAATCGGACGCACGCCAAGGGCATCGAAATAGTTCGCCGAAACGATTCCGCCGACCGCGCGCTCCGCCCGGTCGCCAACGCTGAGCGTCGTGCCCATGATTTTATCGACAATGAACGATTCAAACAGCGTCGAATTTTTTTCGAGATCGAGAAAGTCTGGATAAGAAAGCGGAGCGCCCTGTTGCGCGCCGCGCGTTGTGCCGATGAGCGCGAACATCCGGTCCTGATGCGCCACGAGAGGGTAAGGGCGAATCAGAATTCCTTCGATCCAACTAAATACGGCGGCGTTTGTGCCGATCCCCAAAGTCAGGCAAAGGATCGCCAGGATGGAAAAGCCGGGACTGCGTCGAAGCATTCGGAATCCAAACCGAAGGTCTTGCAAAAGCGTTTGCATTTATCGCTTCGTTAGGCAGCGACCCTGTCTTCGACGACTTGGCCATCAAACAAATGCACGGTCCGATCGGCGTGTTGCGCGAAGCGTTCATCGTGCGTGACCATGCAAATCGTCGCGCCGCCGGCGTGAAGTTCCTTCAACAGCTCCATCACCGCTTCGCCATTGCG
>QHRJ01000033.1 GCA_003220075.1 Verrucomicrobiota bacterium | reverse complement strand
CTCGAAAATCCTCTGCTTCACGTCGCGCCGCGACTAAGCCGGCCTCCGGTCGGCGCAACAAAAGAAAACCGACTGCCAAACACAAAGCCGCCAAATGCGTTTATTACTTCGGCGAGGGTAAAGCCGACGGGAATGGAAAGATGAAACCCCTGCTTGGCGGCAAGGGGGCGAACCTGGCCGAGATGACACGGATCGGTCTGCCGGTACCACCAGGTTTTACGATTTCGACCGAAGTTTGCACTTACTTTTACGCCCACAATCGCAGTTATCCCCGGACAATGCAGGCGGAAGTGGAAGAAGGGATTCGCCGGATGGAGCGAATCATGGGCACGACCTTCGGCGACACCAAAGCGATGCCGTTGCTGGTGGCGGTGCGATCAGGGGCGCGCGATTCCATGCCGGGAATGATGGACACAATTCTCAATCTCGGACTCAACGACGAGACCGTGCTGGCTGTAGCGAAAGCAACGAAAAACGAGCGCTTCGCCTGGGATTGTTATCGCCGATTTATCCAAATGTACGGCGACGTGGTGATGGGCGTGCAAAAGCGCCCAGAAGAAGACCACGAGCCGTTCGAGACCGTGATCCATGAGCTCAAGCACGAGCGGCATCACAAGGACATCGACGATACCAAATTGAGTGTGGCCGATTTGAAAGAGATCGTCGCGCGTTTCAAAAATTTGGTCAAAGAACGCACCGGCAAACAATTTCCCAACGACCCCTGGGCGCAGCTGCAGGGATCGATCGGTGCCGTGTTCGGTTCGTGGATGAACGATCGCGCCATCGTTTACCGACGGAAATACAACATTCCCCAGGAATGGGGCACGGCCGTGAATGTGCAGGCCATGGTTTTCGGCAATACCGGCGTCAATTCCGGCTCGGGCGTGGCTTTCACCCGCGATCCCGCCACCGGTGAGAAAGTTTTCTATGGCGAATTTCTCATCAACGCCCAAGGCGAGGATGTGGTTGCTGGTGTGCGAACGCCAGAGCCGGTAGCCGATTTGAAGAAGCATTTGCCGAAAGCGCTAGTCGAGTTGGAGCGGATTCGCCACGTCCTCGAGGCGCATTTCAAAGATGTGCAGGACTTCGAATTCACCATTCAGGACGGCAAAGTTTTCATGCTGCAAACGCGGAACGGAAAACGCACGGGGGTGGCAGCAGTGAAATTCGCCTGCGACATGGTGCGCGAAAAATTAATCGAATGGAAAACCGCGATTACACGCGTGCCGGCCGATCAGCTCGATCAGGTTCTGGCGCCGGTGTTCGACCGCGCTGCGCTGAAGAGCGCGAAGGCGATCGCGAGCGGGCTTCCGGCGGGGCCGGGCGCGGCCACTGGCAGAGTTTATTTTAACGCCGATCGCGCCGCCGCGGCCGCGCACAAAGGCGAGAAAGTGCTGCTGGTACGAGTCGAGACGTCACCGGAGGATTTGCGCGGCATGATCGCGGCGGAAGGAATTCTGACCGCCCGGGGCGGCGTCAGTTCCCACGCCGCTTTGGTCGCGCGGCAAATGGGCAAGGTGTGTATTTGCGGCGCATCAGCCCTGAACATCGATTATCGCGCGAAAACAATGTCAGTGAACGGCGCGATTTTTCGCGAAGGTGAAAACTATCTCTCAATCGACGGGACAAGCGGCACTGTTTACGCGGACCAGTTGCGCAATGCCCCTTCGGAAATCATTCAGGGTTTGCTTCATGGCGATAAAATTGCGCAGAAAACCGAGACTTATCGCAACTTCAATCAGCTGATGGATTGGTGCGCCAAAGTCACGCGCATGAGTGTCCGCACCAATGCGGATACACCTGAGCAGGTGGAAAACGCGGTCGCGTTCGGCGCCGCCGGCATTGGTCTTTGCCGCACTGAGCACATGTTTTTCGAGGGTGACCGCATCGATGCTATGCGCGAAATGATTCTGGCCCGTAAAGTAGACGATCGACAAAAAGCGCTAGCCAAAATATTGCCGTATCAGAAAGGCGATTTCGTCGGGATTTTCAGAGCGCTCAAAGGAAAGCCGGCGACGATTCGCTTGCTTGATCCGCCGTTGCACGAGTTTCTGCCGCAGGATCACGCCGCCCAGAGCGCGCTGGCGGAGAAGATCGGGACGAGCCCCGATGAAATCGCGCGACGCGTCCACGAATTACATGAACAAAATCCGATGCTGGGACATCGCGGTTGCCGCCTTGGAATTTCGTTTCCCGAAGTGACCGAGATGCAGGCGCGCGCAATTTTCGAAGCGGCGGCGGAAGTGCAGAAGAGCGGAACCAAAGTGCACCCGGAAGTAATGATCCCGCTGGTCGGGTTTAAGAGAGAGCTTGAATTGCAGGTGGAGATTGTTCATCGCGTCGCGCAAGAAGTGCAGGCGGGGAAAAAAGTGAAGTTCAATTACTTGATCGGAACGATGATTGAGATTCCGCGGGGCGCGCTGATCGCCGATGAAATCGCGGAAACGGCAGAGTTCTTCAGTTTCGGGACGAATGATCTTACCCAAACTGCGCTTGGGATGAGCCGCGATGACAGCGGATCATTTTTGCCGCATTACGCCGAGCTGGAAATCGTGAAGCGCAATCCGTTTGCCACCATCGATCAAAACGGCGTCGGACAGTTGATGCAGCTCGCAATCGAAAAAGGGCGTAAGACGCGGCCGAAAATCAAGCTCGGTATTTGCGGCGAACACGGCGGTGATCCCGATTCAGTGAAATTCTGTCACCGCTTGGGACTCGACTACGTCAGTTGCAGCCCATTCCGCGTCCCCATCGCGCGTCTCGCTGCTGCCCAAGCTGCGCTGGCAAAACAGGTGACATAGTTCGGTCATCCTCGAGCGTAGTCGAGGGACAATTCATTGACCAGTCGGTGAAACCCCTACAACGCGGCAATCTTTTTCAGCCAACGCAAAACGAACTTAAGTGTCGAAGTTGGAATGGGCCCGGACAGCAATAACAAAACAAAGCTGGAAGAAGACATTTGCATTCACATCTTCACCGTATCATCGGCGATGGTCGGTGTTTGCCTGACGGTGATAGGGCTCATTCGCGTCGTGATCACACTGGGCAAGGCCGATACTCTGGCTGACGACTTCCTCGCCAGTGACGCACTCCTATTTCTCACTTCGTGTCTTCTTTCCTATGCGGCGCTGCGGGCACGGAGTTTTCGCCGGATGCATCGAATTGAACGCGCGGCCGACGTTGTTTTTATCGTCGCCATGGTGCTGATGACCGCTATTTGCGGTTTCATCACATACTCGATTTCAGTTTCTTCCAACGCCGGACACTAGTGAGGACGAAAACTACAGCGCAGTTACTGATTCGGAGTTTTCGCTTTTTCAAACGCCTGCCAGGCGTTCCAGGAATGTTCCCAGTTCTTTTTTGCCGCCCAGGCCTGGGCCTCCAGCAAATGGAAATAGGCTGGGGGCTTTCTGTTCACGGTAAAATGCCGGATGGTAGCGAGCGCGTCGTCGATCAGACCCCGATTCATTTGCTGACGATAGAGGGTGT
The DNA here is from genome assembly GCA_003220075.1 of Verrucomicrobiota bacterium. Taxonomy (GTDB): domain Bacteria; phylum Verrucomicrobiota; class Verrucomicrobiia; order Chthoniobacterales; family UBA10450; genus AV69. The sequence continues at coordinate 15,602 of QHRJ01000033.1, read as the reverse complement.
AGGCCGCGGAAAAATTGTTCGTGTCGCGGTAAACCCGTTCCCGCAACTGCTCGATTGACTGGCCTGTCTCCTCCGGTGGAAAAGCAACATTGCTATCAAATTTTTCCATCAATTCGCAGGCGCCACGGAAATCGCCTGAGGTGCCGCGATATTTGGCGACGGTGCGCCAGGTGAATTGTAACCAATCGGGATGTTTGTTGACCGCGGCCATAAGTGCGTTGATGTCCCCGCGGCTGTCCCAAAGCTGGAAAAGCTCGCGCTTTTCCTCCGGCTTCATCGCGACCAAATCCGGATCGGCATCGAAAAACTTGCTGAAGGCGGGACGAAATTCTTCGGCGTTCAACTGCGCAAAATAGACGAGGGCCAGATCATGTTCACTGAAAGCGAGCTGCCTGATAATCTGGCGCGCTGCCGGATCGCGCAGCTTGGCGGTAAACATGATCGTGCGGAAGATATCCTTGCGTTCTGCTCCCGCACGGCGCAAAGCCTCACGCCATGCAACCAGAGCAAGGTCCGGCCGCACTCGCAGCCAGACGAAACCTTCCTGCAAAGGCACCGACTCGGAATTCGGCTCGAGAAAGCGGGCGCGCCGAAAATCATCCAGCGCCTTCTGCGCCCGGTCACGTTGTCCTACTTCGGCGGTAGCGCGCAAATAATAAAGTTCCCAATCGAGCGGCGCCCAATTCAATGCGCGCGTAGTCAGGTTGATCGCCTCGCCAAAATTATGCCCGCGACTGGCGACAACGGCGAGTTGCTTGGCGTTGCCGACTCCGACCGCGCCGGGCAGCATCGCCATCGAGCGCCAGGCAATTGTCCAGGAAAGACCAATCACGAGAAGGGCGACGCCGAGAATCCGAAAAGTCCATGAGATTGTTTTCGACATCTGCAGTTGGGTGGGCCGATGCAGTGAAAGGCCGAGCAAGAACATCGCGGAATAAGCGGTACCGAGGCGATGACCCGAGACATCAAACAGCCCGTGCAAGGCAAACATGAGCGCGCCAATCAAGGCGGCAAGGCGGAAACGCTGGTTAGTGCCGACTTGTAGTGGAGCGACCCGCCGGATTAGCAATGCCGCCCCCAGGACGATGAGAGGCAGGGCCACCCATCCGAGTTCGGACCATACCCACAGCCAATCGCTTTCGGGATGAAAAGACCTGGTATTGCCGTGAGAAGCATCGCGAAAGATGGCAAAAATAGATTCGAAATTACCAAGACCAAGCCCGACCCAGGACGAAGAGCGAATCAATTGCCAGGTGTCCTGGAAAATGAGCCAGCGAAAATCCGATGGAAAATCGGTGCCGGCGAGTTTTTGGAGATGAAAACGGGCCAGCGTTTGCCCACCGGCGACCAGTAGCGCGCTAACGAGCAGGAGGAGAAATGAAACCGCTAACGAGATGCGGCAGGCGGCGCCGGAGCGCGTGGGGGCATCAACCCGGAGCGCGACGGTCGCAATCCAGATAGCGCTCGCGGCCACGAGAATAACGATACCCGCGCGGGAAAAATTGAGGCAAATGGCGGCGATGACAATGATCAGCGCGATCGCCCAGAGGATCCAGCGTTTGTGGCCGTGCCGAATGTCGTCCTGGCCCGAGGCCAGAATCAGGACAGAGGTCACTCCGAAAAGATCGGCGGTTTGATTGCGATTGAGGAAAGGGCCGAAATTGCGCGGGTTGTTCCAGGAAGGAATCGAATGGTGGGTAAGGTAAAGCAGGATGCTGAGAGCAGCGATCACAACGATGCCGGAGGCGAAAAGTCGCAACTGAAAACGGGCCACGCGCAATTCAAGTTCCTGGGCTGAGACGCGGTAAAGCCAGCACAAACCGGCGACGAGACTGGCGAAACAACCAGCGGTCAGCCAGGGCTGCGGGGTCACAGTAGCGGGCAAGGCGATTCCGAAATCGTTCGTCACTGCCGTCCGCCAATCTGGGGTGAAGAACCAGGTCTGCGGCAAAAAACTCACAAGCGCGCAAAGGGTAAAAGCTAAAAACGTGGCATTAATCTTCCAGCCGAGGGAGCGGCGTGGTGGCTGGAAAACCAGGAACGCGCCAAAGAAAGCGACGATGATTCCCTCGGCCCATTTGCTGGTCGCGCCGCCGAGAAAGACCGCAAGAACTGGCAGCAAGGCGAGGAAAAAACTGCGCGCCCATTGCGCCGGCACGGGATGATGAATGGCGTGGCTGACAGTCGTTTCTTCCATCCTCTTCTCAGTTCAATTACGATGCGCGAAGTGTAGCATGAGTTGAAGCGGAACGGCCATCGCGTAGTCTCACGCCACGCAAGGCGGTTAAAGTGATGCTCACCCAGCGTTCCGAGGGTCTTCGGCGACTTTTATTAATCTGCCAGATTTGCATTACCGCGGGACTCTTCTGGGTCGGGGTCTGGGTAATGGTGAAGTTTTATTCCCCGGGTGGAGAACTGACCTGGCGTCGCTACAGCATCTATTGTGTATTGCTCGTGCTGGGTTTGACCCTGGAATATCTGGGGCGAGACAGCTCGCGCGATTATCCGCTGCAAAGCGACCTCCTGCGGGAACATCGTGTCAGTCTACGGCAAGCCGTCGCCAGCATCGGGACGCTTGTCATTTATCTGATCGCGACCAAGGACGGCTTTATCTCGCGAGTTTTCCTTTTCAATTTCGCGCCTTGTTTTTACCTGGCGCTACTTTTTTCACATCACTATCTGCCGCCCTTTCTGGCCCGCCGGTTTTTTAAGGGAATTCGCCGGGAAAAAACCTTGCTGGTTGGTTCGCCGGCACGGGCGGCGCAATTGCGCGACTGGCTGCGACAGAAATCCGAGATTGGCTTGCACACCGCCGGACTGATCAGCCCGGAAAGATTCGAGCCAGCGAGCGATCTTCCGATTCTCGGTCAGTTTCATGATTTCGATCGGATCGTGCGTGAATGCGGCGCCACGCAAGTGATTCTGTTGGAATTTCCGAGAACCGAATCCGATCGCGTAATCATCGATGCATGCGACGAACTCGGAGTGCGTCTGATCATTCTCAGCGACCTGGAGGAGACGTTGCGCCATCCCGTGGTCCACTTCGAGGACGGCGGATTTCGTTTCATGGCTTTGCGCGAAGAACCATTGGAGAATCCGCTCAATCGCTTCGTCAAACGCGCGATCGATATCGTTGTTTCAGCGTTCGTCCTGATTGTGGTGTTTCCAGCGGTGACGATCATCATTTGGATCACCCAACGCCTGCAATCGCCCGGCCCGCTCTTCCATAAGCAAGTGCGCGCCGGAATTCAAAATCGTCGATTCACCATTTACAAATTTCGCACGATGCGTCTGGCCGACGATCGGGTCGCACAACAGGCGAGCAACCGCGACGATCGGATTTATCCAATCGGCCGATTTTTCCGGAAATTTAGTATCGATGAAATCCCGCAATTCTGGAACGTGCTGCGCGGCGAAATGAGTATCGTCGGTCCGCGTCCGCACTTGGTCCAGCACAACGCCGAATTTGCAAAGTTAATGGCGGGCTACCATGTCCGCGCTTTTGTGAAGCCGGGAATTACCGGGTTGGCTCAAGTGCGCGGTTTTCGCGGCGAAGCGCGAGATAATTCCGACATTCAGAATCGCGTCGCTTGCGATCTGGAGTACTTGGAGAACTGGAACCTTTCGCTGGAGATCGGCATTATCTTGAGGACGGTCGCGCAGCTTTTCCTCCCGCCGCAAAGCGCGTACTGACCGTCATACGGTCAGTCGGTGCGCTGTCGCACTTTCAGCAGCTCACGCGTTTTCGCGACCGAGAGAAATTCATAGAAGCCATGCAGCCGCGCAAAGTAATAGCCTTCCGCGCCATCGAGAAAACCCTTTTGCCACACGTAAACGTAGAGAAATCGCAGCATTGGACGAAACGGCAGGCGCTGCGAAAGGGTTTTCAGTTTTCGGCGCTGATCGACGGTCTGGCTGCTGATTTTTCCTGAGCTGGAATCAAGCAACGTATCGGCGGCGACTCGCGCTTCCCAGTTGGAATAGCGATTATGTTTTTCGACGAAAACATCGATCGACGGAAAAGCATAATGATCGATCTCAACTTCTAATTTAGCGGTGCGTCCATTCACGAGGACGTGCTCGTGCACTTCGTTGTCACCGCTGTTGGTTGGCGCATCGGTTAGTTTTTCATAACGGCCGAGCGCGTGCCGAAAAAGGCGCAAGTTCCAATTAGGATAGTAGGCATGCCGCAGCCAGCGTCCCATGAACATAAAACGACGATTGATCCAGTAGCCGGCAATATCGGCCGCGCCGATAATTGCCTGGGCAACCTCCGCTTCCGTTTGCGGCGGCAAGACCTCATCGGCATCAAGAATGAAAATCCATTCGTTGCGAAACGCCAAGTTCTCGAGCGCCCAATTCTTTTTCTTCGGCCAGGTGCCGTTGAATTCGAACTGCACCACCTTGGCGCCGTGCTGTTGGGCAATCGCGATCGAACCATCGGTGCTTTGGGAATCGACCACGAAAATTTCGTCCGCCCATTTCACGCAGTCGAGACAACGCGGCAGATTCACCGCTTCATTCTTGATTGGAACGATGACGGAAACCGGAACGCGTGCGTTCATCGCGGCCGCAAAACCCGACACGGATTTCCCGCGGCGAAAACATCGGACGGTACATCCTCGGTGACGACGGAACACGCGCCGATGACACTGCGCTCTCCGATTGTCACGCCCGGTAAAACAAACGCGCGTGCGCCGATAAAAGCATCCGCGCCAATGGTAATCTTCGCGGTAGTGAGCGGCATGCTCGTTTGCGAAAAATCGTGGCTCCCGGCGCTGAGGTAAGCTTCCTGGGCAACGGTGGCGCGCTCGCCGATTTCGATTTCGCCAAGTGAATACGCATTGGCGCGATCTCCAAGACAGGCACGATCGCGCAAGGTGAGATTCGACGGAATTGCAATCCGCGCGCGCGAATGCACGAAGGGTGTGCCCTCGATTTTCGCCTCAAACACGCGCAACCAAAAAAGTCGCCACGGATTGAACGGCTTTGGGGTCCACTGACAAAAAACGAACCAGCAGAATTCCCAGAGAGCGCGCAAAGCGCGTTGGCCGTTGCTCCACGGGGATTCGAACGCACTGGTCTGATCCGGATTAACAATTTGTTCGTTGGCCATCTGGAGTAAGGCTTTCAAAGTCCGCCACAAACTTGTCAGCTACGCGCGCGCGGGAAAATTCCTCAGATTTCAGCTGTCCGGCCTTGGCAATTCGGCCCAGTTGGATTGGATCGGACAAGGCGTGACGAAACGCGTGCACAAGAGAATCAGCCGGATCAGGTGCGTCCAGGTCGAAGGTAAAACCAGTCTCATTCGGTAAAATGAAATCGCAAAAGCAACGCAGATCAGAAACGAGCACGGCACAACCGTGCGTCATCGCTTCGAGCGGCGCGAGACCAAAAGTTTCACCGTGCGCAGCGACAGAGGGATAAACAAAAATTCGCGCAGCCCGGAACTCCTCTTCCAGGGCCGCTGCGTCGAAGATTGGCCCGCGGAAAACGATCCGGTCGCGCGCGACGGCCGCGCTTTGCTGCAGTTGGCGAAAATAGTCTTCGCCTCCCCCGCCCTCCTTGGAATCCGTCGAACCAATGATTATGAGTTTCCAATCGGCAAAATTGCTGCGGCGCAAGCGTGTGAATGCTTCGACCAGAAAATGCACGCCTTTCTCGGGATGCACGCGACCGACATAGAGGACGATTTTCGCGCGTGCCTCCAACGGCGGCGGCGCTTCCGCGGAAATAATTTGCGGATGCGGATATGGAATCGCGATGACTGTCGGCGCCGCCGACGGCGCTTCGCGTTTGACGGCGTCTGCTACGTCGCTCGATGGCGCCTGCAACCGCGCCGCTCTTGCATAAAGCCGCATCTGACCTTTCGGATAACGGCCGACATGGACGTAAATTTTTCCAGGCGACGAATCACGAACGAGCAGCGGCAGCCAGAAGGTATTCGTCACCAAAATGTCTGCCGCCGGCAGAATCCGCCGAACCCGCAGCGAGTAAAACAGATCAAGAATTTTCAGCCAGAGCAACGAGCGCGGCGTATCAAATCCGCGGACGCGAATATGGCGAACGCCATCAACGATTTCGTGCCTGGCAAATTGTGGAAGTGCACGGGATATGATGGTGATGTCGTGGTTTCGGGAAACGAATTCGTGCGCGAGCGCGAACCAGCTTTTTTCAATCGCACCGCCCATCACCGGCGGAACCGGCAGAAATGCGCCGAGCACGATGGTGATTTTCATTGCGCTTGCAAAATCGCAAGCAGCGAACCGGCAGCGCGGTTGATTTCGAAGCGGCGGAGAAAGCAATTCCGTGCATTCACTCGCATTAGATTTTGTTCGTCCGGCGAGGTGTGCAACCAACGCTCGATCAACCGCGTGGTGCCGGCAAGATCGTCGGGCTCAACGTAGCCGGCATGATCGGCTGCAATCTCGCGCCAGATATTCACTCGATTTGAAATCAAAACCGGTACCCCAAAGGAAAGCGCCTCGATAACCGACATTCCGAAATTCTCCTGATGCGAAGGGAGAATGAACGCGTCGGCATTTTCGAATGCTCCGCGTTTCAGCGGCCCTTCGAGCATACCCGCGAAAGTAACGTGCGGCGAAACGTCCATCCGCGCGACTCGCTCGCGCAACTGCCGCGTCCAACTGACTTGGTCCGGACCAGCAATGACAAGCGAGACCGGTTCGCCGGAAGCGTGACGAGGCAGCGCATCGATCGCCAGATCGCACCCCTTTTTCGGGTGAATGCGGCCGAGAAACAGCAGCATCCGCATTTTTTCGATCTCGGGAAATTTCGCGAGAAAAAGATGGCGTGCCTGCGGCCCGGCCGGGGGCGATTCTTCGATCCCAAGTGGGGATATTTTTTCCTTGGCGCGATAGAGCCAGAACGATTGGCGCGCCCGGGACCGTTCTTCTTCCGAAGTAAAAATTACCGCTGCAGCGTCGCGCAAGACTCGGTAATCGGCCCACGGCCAGTAGAGCGATTTTTTGAGATGTTTGAGGGGAAAGGTGCGCTTGAACCAGGGATCGAGCATACCATGCGGAAAAACGAAATAAGGTGTGGCGGTTTTGTGAAAGCGTTGCCAGACGGCAAAGCTGTGGTGTTGCCAGATGCCATGGGCGATTACGCAATCGAATTTGTCGCCGTGCTCTTCGAGCCACTTCAGCAAGGCGCGCGAGTAATGATAACCGGTCAGGCCTGGGCCGAGAGCGTGCACAGTAAGAGATCGGTCATGCAGCCAGGGCGATTCCGGTTTATCCAACGCCACGATCTCGATCTGCACGCCGTGCTGTTGCAGCCCTTTGCTCAACGAAATGACGGCACGGGCTACGCCGCCCGTTTCAGGATTCAACGTCTGCACTGTTTGCAGAACTCTCAAGTTAGATAACGAAGCCCTGGCGGCGATTGAAATAGCCGCAGTCGGGTGATAGAACGCTGAGTTCGCGTGCGGGCACGCCACCGTAAAGACGATGCGTCTGGGTGTACGCCTTCTTCAGGAGCGATTTGGCGCCGAGCACGGAATAATCGGGCAGGCTCGAACCGCCCAACAGCATGCTGTTGCTGCCGACAAAACAATAATTGCCCACGCTAATCGGATGCGAGACCTGGCGATTCTGCGCGATGTCGATGGTGTGAGAAATGAATTGGGATTGGAATCCGGCGACGGTGGTGAAGCGGCCGATGGTGATGGCATTGGTGCAATCGAACAAATGGCGATGAGTGATGGCGGAATGCTCGCCCATGACTAACTCGGGCCGGCGTTCGGTCTCGCTGGCGAAATGACGCGAATCGCCCAGCGGAAAGCCGGTAACCCAATTACCCCGGCCGATCGTCGCGTGGGCTTTCAAATGCAGCAGGTTGAGATTCTTTGCCACGGTAAAATGACCAATGCTGGTGTTCTCTTCCATGATCAAACGCGAAGGCAAAACCCAGGCCAGACCAATGCGAGCAGTGGGATGAATCTGGAAACCAAATTGCCGCTCCAGAAACGCGCGCCGCATTTGCCACGGCAACAGCAACGAAATGAGCTGGAGAAAATTCTTCATGCGGCCATTCCCAACCCGCGATAAAGCGCGAGATATTGTTCCGCCATTCTTTTTGCGCTGAAGCGGGTAGCATTCTGCAAACCGAGCTCACGATATTTTTCGCGCGTAACCGGATCGCGCAACCGCAACAAATCGTTCGCGAATCCATCTTCATCGGCAACATCGCGCAACAAGGCTACGCCACCGGCGACTTCCGACATCGGTGCTGCATCACGACAAAGCACAGGACAGCCACAGGCTTGCGCTTCCGCGATCGGCCAGCCAAATCCTTCGAAGCGCGAAGGAAAGAGAAGGGCATGCGCGCGGTTGTAAAGCGCTTCCAGTAATTCGCTCTCCGCTGAGACAATCTCGACAATCCGATCAGCTATGCCGAGGGCGCGCGCCTGTATCCATAAATCGTTAGATAATCGATCGCCCGCAAAAACCAGCTGTGCATTCCAATGATCTTTTGTTCTGGCGAATATCCGCACTACCCCTTCGCGATTTTTTCTTCGCAAGTGCGAACCGACATGCAGGACAAAAGGGCGATCTAGTTTTAATTGCGACAGCTTTTCCAATCGTGCCTTCACCTTTTCCTCCGGCAACGGCCGGTACTTGTAGTTCAATCCATTTTCGATCACTGCGATGGATGGCGCATTCTTCCTGGTCCCGATCAGGCGAATCGCGTCCGCGGCGGTAGCGCGCGAGACACAGACGACCGCGCGGACCCGGCGAAGACTGGCGACAATCCAACGCTGAAGAATTCTGCCGGTCCAAGAAGCCGGACAATCTGTTTCTTCGCCGAAGGCACCGCGCACGGCGAGCAGATCGTGACAGGTAACGACAACAGGAACGTCTGGAAAATGTTTCGCATAGAAGGTATTGGAATGGTCGCAAATGTGAATGAGGTCGACGCCGCGGAATTTTCGCAATCGCCTCGGAAAAATAATGAGTTTATCGACGTAGCCTGCCCATTTCCTGAGGAAGACGAATTGCGCCGGGACAAGGCGTGCGAAATGGGCTTCGGGACGGGTCAGTTCTGCCGCAATTCCAAGCGTGCGCAATTCGCGCAACATCATTTTGCTGAAGCGCTGCATACTTTGCTGCTGATCGAGCGGAAAATTACCGATCAACAGAACCATTGCGGTGAGAGGCGTCGGCGCCATGGAGACGGTCAGCGAAGGCCGATCGGCCGCGAATCAATCGTGGTGGTGGCGGCGTCATCGGAACTGGCGCAATTTTGCCAGGCCGGGTAGAAGCGAGACAGAGGCCGTTAAGAACGACGGCGAAACCGAGACTTGTCGGCTGACCGAGTTGCCCATTGAGGATGATGAGAAAACCGGCACTGAAAAGTAAAAGCGGCAGGATTTCGGTGCGAGTAAGCGCCCGCAGACTAACAAAACCGAGATAGGCGGTCAGCGCGGCACGCCAAAGTAAGAAAGCCAGCCCAAGGATCGGACCGCTTTCAAAAATAATGCGGGTCCATTCATTTTCCGAAAGCAAAAAGGTGGATTGGCCCATCAGGAAGGCAGCGCCACCGCTTGTGCCGACCCCCAAACCGAAACCGAAGATCGGCGCGTGGCCGAGGTGTCCAAGCCCTTCGGTAAACCCGCGGAGGGTGCGTTGGATTAAACCGCCGGTGATGGTCGTTTCCGCCGCTTCCGCTGACTCGGTGAACCGGCTCGACAAAATATTAAGGCCCTCGTGCACAATGGGAAGGCGAGTGACGATCAGCAGCGCAACCACGACCAAAACCAAACTTTTGCCGAAGCGATTGAGCGCATCAGGGCGAACCAGCAACACTATCGCAAGCGAAAGCATAACCAGCAGGACCGAAACCACCAGTGAACGACTTCCCGAAACAACAATTGCCAGGAGAACGCTGCAACCGGCGCCGAGAAGCAACCAGCTGCCATAACTCGCACGACGAAGGGCGCCGTAGAGCACGAAAGCGACCGCACCGGTAACATAATGGATCGGCCCCGAAATAAATGAAAAAGTGCCGGGCGGTCGGATTTTTCCGCCACCGGCAGTGATCTGTTCACCTTCGCCCAGACCGACCGTGCGATTGATGAACGAGTCGGGCGCGGAATGGAATTGCAGCGCCATTAACAGACTCATCGGAATCATGCCGAGCAAAATCCACCAGCCGACTTTCCTGACGTCGTCGGCGTCGAACACGCGCGCGAAAATAAAAATGAGAGGAAGATGCAGAAAGTTTGAGCGAAACCCGTAACCCGTAACGAGCAAAATGCGCGACATCGGCACATAAGGGTCGAGGACGAAGATGGAAACGATCCAGGAAAGAACGCCGATGAGGGCGAGTGAAGAGATGAAGGTGTTGCGCGGAAAAACGCGGGCGCGCCAAGCCAGGAAATAGATCGCCAAAACCACTGGATCGCGTACCAGCAGCAACGGGTTGGAAAATTGCGGAACGATCCATTTGCGCAAAGCCCCTTCGATAATGAGGAGGAAGAGGTAGAGGTAGATGAGCCGGCGAATGTTCTGAAGCGTGGCAGAGTAATCGGCGACGGGTATCGGTTGCGAAATAGTGGCAGAGTTCGACATTGCCCGGGCTAACTGTTCATCACTTCCCGCGCCATTGTAACAAGACCGCGCCGATAATTTTCCCAGGAATGCCTTTGCGCCTTTTCACGCGCAGAAATTTTCATCGCGCGCAAACGTTCGCGATCGCGCGCCAGCATTTGCAATTTTTCAGCGATCGCGTCAGCGGAACGAATGGGAACAATAAATCCATCGACGCCATCATCAATTATGTCTGGAGCGGCGGTATGAGCGGTAGTAATAACCGGTGTCCCCTGCGACATCGCTTCGGTAATGGCAAGGCCGAATCCCTCGAAAAGCGATGGAAAAATTAGCACGTCGTGCTGGCGCATTTCGAGCAGGACCCGCGCATGACTCAGACTTGGAACCCAGCGATGAGCGCGAACCGCTTGGTCGAGGGGGCGACAACCTTCGGCCGCTTTTCGGCCCAGTAACGTCAGCTCGCAGTTTTCTTTGCCGATTAATGCGACTGCGCGCAAGGCGTAGGAAAGGCCTTTGCGCTGACCAAGAGAGCCCGCGAATAAGACTTTTAATTTTGTCCCGCCGTTCGCAATTTCGTTAGTCGCGATGGGCGGCGCACCATACGGAATCACCACGACTGGCCGCTGGTGTGGCGCTTGCGCGAGCGTGGATTTGGTGAAGGTGCTGGCCACGACTACGCGTGTGGCCAGACGCAGCTCTTCATCCTTGCGCGCGAGCTTTTCGTTACTGTCACGCATGCCCGTCAAAGTCGGCGCCCATTCCGGTTCGCGTTCGCACTCGTCGGCAAAAACGCGGTGGGCAACGCGCCAGTAGCCGATGGGCAGATCGTAAACGCGAGGAATTCGGCGATCTTCTGCCGCCGCAAAAGTTGCGACCGCGCAATCTTCATAGGCGTAGACAAGTTTGCAGTTCTCGCTGTCTCGAATTTTCGCGGCCACGGTCCGATCGAGTACAGCAGCAATTGCGTCAATGCTCAAAAAGCCGCGCTCATGTTCGGACCAAAGTGGCAGATGAATTGCACCGAAAAATACAGTTGATCGTAGTAAAGAATTGTTCGAGCAAGTTCGCCTCCGCAAAAGCAATTACGGTCTGCCGCACGTTCTCGTTGCCGGTGGGATGCGAGAGAATAATCATGCCGCCAACTCGCGCAGGAGCGCGAGATAACGTTGCGCGACGGTTTGTGCGCGAAATCGCTCGAGGTGCGCGGACGCAGCCGCCCGAGATTTTTCACGCATTTGCGAGTCGCTCAGCAGGGTCCGTAAGCGATCGGCCAATTCTTGGCAATCGCCATTTCGAAATGTCATTCCGCAATTCCCAATCGTCTCGCTTAAGCCCCCCTCTTCTGAGCCGACGGCGATGCAGCCACAAGCGATTCCTTCCAGTGCCACGATCCCAAACGGCTCTGGCCAGCGCGACGGAATGACGATGACCTGGTGACGATTCATCAGTTCCGCCAGCTCCGGGCCAACCTTTTCGCCGGCAAATGTCACCGCCTGGTCGAGCGCCAATTCGCAAACGAGCGCGCGGAGATTCGTTTCTTCCGGACCGCGTCCAATTATCGTTAGGTTTGCAGGGATATTTCGTTCTTTCAGAATTCCAAGCGCGCGCAACAAAACGTCGGCGCCTTTGTCAGAAACAAGACGGCCGACGAAAATGAGTTCGCGATCGCGATGAATGTTTGCGCCGATCCTGAAAATGCGATCATCATAGGGATCCCCGATCACTTCAGCCCCGATGTTTAGGTCGTCGGCAATAGCCTGACTAACGGCGACGTTTTTTACCCACGGCAAAAGCGCGCGCTTGATTCGATCGTTCCAACCAATTTCGCCAGCAATGTTTCGAATCCAGGTTTGATGGACTACCAGGATCGGTTTGCGGACGAGCAAGGCCGGAATGAGATGGCGCAAGCTGATGTTGTTCTGAAAAACAACCTCGCTCCACCTTACAAGTTGCAATAATCGGGCGAGCGACGGATTACGCGCGATTTCAAATGGGTCCGGGCTCAAAGCCAGAGCTGGAGTTTCTGTGACTAAAATGATTTCGTGGCCGGCGGCGGCGAACTCGCGCGTCAGCAGGGCAGAGGCGATTTCGATTCCACCGATACAGGGTGCGTAAGCATAGGATGAGAATAAAATTTTCATGGTGCCGGCGGCGCAACGCATTCAAGCGGGCAATTCCAATGCAGGATCACAAGTTTTCCGCTGCTTCGTTTGGAACCGACCCGGTCTTGCTTCACGCCAGTTGCTCTGCGATCACCCGCGACAACGTCGCCATCGATGCGTGCCGGTGATACCAATCGTAAATTGCTCGTGCGATATTGGGACGCTCATCGCCCGAAGGCATCTTCACCTCACCATGCGCGATAGCGAAGGGCCCGGGCAACAAATCGTTCTCGAGGGAAATCGCGTTCAACGCCCTCGGCGTTACACAGACGACCGCGTGTGCGCACACATTCGCGAACGAACTCGACTTCAATAGCAGGTCCGGGTTGGCCGTTCCCGTAGTGAAATAATCCAGCCAGGCGAAAGCGCAGGTCGAAAGAATTTGCGAGGCTGTTTCGGGCGAAACCGCGGGATAATATTCGCATTGAATTGCAGCCAACGTCTGAAGGAGCGGACGCACTCCGGAATTTTCCATTCCGCCGAGGACAACCAGACTTCGCGGCAGAACCTTCGAGGGAATCTCGCCGGTTATTCGCCGAAAGGAGCGGAGCGAGCGCTCGATTAAATCGGTTCCACCGCAAATGACCCAGCGATGATTGTCGCGCGCCCGCAACTGCGCAGGATCGATGACCGGTTCACCGAAGGCCGATGGGACGGGGTGAACTACGACATCGAGCCCAGGGACAAGTCCTTTGAGCATTTGCTGCATCGATTCGCTGCTGACCAATCGTGCGTCGGTCAATCGCGCGATGTCCCGGGTGATTTTTTTCTGCAACGGCTGAAGCCAGAACTCGCTCTTCCACGGCGGGCCAGTGGCAAAGAGTTCGTGAAAAATTACGACCAAGCGACCCCCAAAGGTTTCGCGAACGCGACCCAAGATTGGTACCAACCAAAATGGCAGCCCGCGTTTCTGATAACCGTAGTTCACGTAGTGCAAGATCACGTGGGCAGGCTTGGCCGGAGCTGTGTCGGCATCCGCAATGGGTGCGATTTCGAATTCTCCTTTTCTTGACGCCTGACTCGGTTCGCCTGGAGCGAAGACCGTTCTGAGACCATGATTCGCCCATAAAGCGTTCGCCAGGTTGAAAGCATAATCGGTTACCCCGTCAGGATTATCCGAAACGCGAGGAACTATCTGCCAGACGACGGCCGCGCCGTTAGTCATGCCCGGACAATCCACTAATGCCGCCCCGTACTCGAGCAAGATGCGTCTCATACAGACGCGCCGTTTCTTTCGCGATGGTTGACCACAAGAAGCGGTCCGCCACTTCTGTGCATCGCTCGATTAGTTTCCGGTAGCTGGCCAGATCAGCCGAAAGAATTTGGATTAACGCAGCGGAAAGTAGTTCCACGTTTCCAATGGGAACTAGCAAATCAGACAAACCACCTTGTAGTATGAAACGCGGACCCGGTGCGTCGTAAGAGACAGTTGGAATTCCCGCCGCCAGCTGTTCCAGCAAACCCAAACCAAAACCTTCCGCATAGCTCGGAAATGCGCCTACCGTTGAATCGGATAGAAGTTTTGGCAGCTCGTCGGGGTGGTATTCTGGGACCATTTCAATCCAATCGCAGGGAGGAATATTCAGATCACGCAAGACTCTTTCGTTATCGGTCAGCGTCCCGAGAAATTTGAATCGCGGTCCCGGAACGATGCCGCGCACGCGTTGAATGATTTCGCCCCAGTCTCTGGCGCCTTTCCGCGTGCTCCACATCCCGATAAAACTCACTTCTTGTCGCAGCAAACGCGTTTCGGGCGAAGCAGCCGCTTGCACCAGCGTTCGGCGCCACTCCTCAGTCAGGCCATATGGTTGAACGATTGCCGGCTTTTTTGAGCTCAGGTGTTCCAGCTCATACTCGTTAGGCAGGTTGACGAGATCGCAGTATTGCAGCGCTTTTTCTGAGTTCCGAAACAGCTGTTGCTGAAAAATGGTGTAGAAGATCCGGCCCGACAGTTTTCCTCGCGGCTGATCCGGCCAACGCTCGCGCGCCATCTGCTCAAAATTGCGGTAGAGGCGATGGGAGCCAATCGATCGCGCGACGAGTAGGCCGGTGAAATTCAAACGGTGTTTCGCAACTGGCAATGCTCCCACAAAGCAATCGATGACATCGAACCGAGCGGCATTGTTTCTGACAAAGGCCGCTGCCCTTCCTGGAAAACGCAACCGTCGCCAGGCCGAGAGGGGAGGCGACGAAGTTGCCGCGGGGAACGCGTCGTCCAAACAATAATGCGAGACCTCGTGTCCGGCAGCCTTCCAGGCTTGCGACAATTCCATGAAAATGCGCGCCGCACCAAGCCGCGCGTCCCATGGAAGATCAACCACCGTCAAAATACGCATGAGTTTGGCGACGGAAGACCTTTCGCACTCACGAAAAAATCTGTTCCCAGAATTTGTGGCGCACCGGATTGACGTAATGGCGCAGGACGATGCTGTTGTTGGCGTAGCGGTCGGCCAACTGAAACTGATCATCGAGTTGCAAGACAAACCTCACCGGATCGAGCGCACGGGCGCCATTGGCATGCATTGTGAGGTGCGTCATCGTTTGATTGGTGAAGAAGCTCGGCGGGCCGTCTAGCTGCTGAAACCGTTCCATGGCCAAAGACCAGTCGAGTTTCCGGAAAAAGAAAAGGACGCCTGTGTTTACGGGATGGGCGGTTTCGGCCGGATCGCGCAACAAGCGCTCGTCACCCGCGACCTGACAATCGCCTAGATAAAGAGCAGGCGCGTCCTGATTGCGTAAGAGATCGGCCAGCGCAACCGCGGCGGGAAAAAACAAAACATCGGCGTCGATATAAAGAGCGGGCCGTTCGAGGGGAAGACGCATGATCAGGGCAAGCTGTTTGCCGGTTGGATGGTTCGCGAAGTAG
>QHRJ01000058.1 GCA_003220075.1 Verrucomicrobiota bacterium | reverse complement strand
ACTCAGTAAACCCACGCAGCAGCAGCGGAGTAAAACTCCGCTGGGCGCACAGACTGGAAAGTCTGTGTTCCTTTATAATGTTCGTTTGAACATATTATCGCTTTGTGCCATTCTTAGGAATGGCCGCGAGCCGGCAGATTATCGATCTCCGCAATCTTTTGGCGGAACGCTTTCAGCATCCGCCCGCCGTTGTTGGCGGACAAATCAGCATTCCTCTTCTTGAGCGAGCGACCGATGGCGGTCTCCGTAAAGGCGCCATCACTGAAATCATCTGCCCAAATACGAGCGCGGGCTCGGCCTTGCTTATTCACTGCTTGCTGCAAATCGCACAACGCGATCGCTTTTTTCTTGCCCTCATCGATGGTCGCGATTCGTTCGATGTCCAATCTGTCGCCACCGGTACCTTGCAACATTTGCTTTGGGTCCGTTGCGAGAAAGCAACCGAAGCGATCAAGGCGGCCGATTTTCTTTTGCGTGACGGAAATTTCCCACTCGTCATCCTCGATCTCGTTTTGAATCCGGCGGAAGAATTACGCCGCATTCCAGCGACGAGCTGGTATCGCTTGCAACGATTGGTCGAGCCAGCGCCGACTGCGTTTGTGGTAATGAGCCGCCACAACATGGTGGCGAGCGCGCGCACTAAAATCGTGCTGGAGAACCGATGGACGCTTCCCGATTTATCCCGGGACAATCCGAGCGCGCAATTGCACTTCGAAGTCCGACGCGCAAAACCAATCTCCTCGGCCTTGGGATAAAATGTTCGCCACCATTCTGCTGCCGAATTTTTATTTGCAGGCGATCGCACGTCATCAACCCAAACTGCGCGCGCAACCGCTGGCTGTCCTCGACGCTACCGCCACGAAAGCGGTGATTCTGCAATTAAATGAAGCTGCAGAAACTGAAGGCGTTCGTGCCGGCATGGCCCCCAGCCAGGCCCTGGCCCGTTGCCTTCACTTGGTGATCAAAGCGCGGGCGCGCGATTGCGAGCAACAACTCAGCGACATTTTGCTGCATCACGCCTTCATGCTTTCGCCATTTGTGGAAGCGACCGCTCCCGGTGTCTGCACCGTGCAATTCATGCAACCGAATCGTCTCACTGAGAAACTACAAAACGTCATTCATTTACTGGCACGCTGCGATCTGGTGGCCCGGGCTGGCATCGCCGAAAACGCAGACGCAAGTTTTCTCGCTGCGCACCGTGCTGAGCCGGTGCTCGAGATTAAAGAAGCAAAGAAATTTCTCGCGCCACTCCCAATCGAGACACTAGCCGTGGAAGCTATGCTTTTAGCAGCCGTGTAAGTGAAAGTCAACGTGTAGGGTCGGCGGCCACGCCGATCAGCCGCCGGCGTAGTTCGGGTAGCGGTCGCGCAACTGTTTGGCGACACGATCTGCTTCTTCCGTTTTTCCGGCGCGACGATAGGCGTCCGCCGCCTTATTGAGCGCACGAGGAGTGATGGCGGGATCGTCGTAGAGCAAGGCGACACCAGCGTAAGCTTTGCCCGCGTCTTCAAAGCGCTGGCGCTCGAACTGAACATCACCCGCTAACAAGCGCGCTTCCGCGTTGACCTTGCCTTCGGGCTGCAAAGTCATGATCTCAGCCGCCATTTTTTCGGCATCGTCCGGTTTATGCGCGGAAATTTTGGTGACGCCGAGCGCGAGCAATGCTTTCGCCTTCCCGGCTGCGTCGGTCGAGTTTTGCAAATAACGTGAGTAAGCGTTTTCCGCTTCGTCGTAATGCTTCAGCTTGCCGGCCACATCGCCGAGGTAAAACCAGAAATCCGGCTTGATCCCGGCCGGATTTTCCATGCGCCCAAGAACACCCAGATACTTTTCGGCCAACAAATAATTCTTGTCGTTATAATATTCGATGCCGAGCCATTCCAGCACTTCGGGAGGAACATTGGTGTTGCCAGTGGAGGCGAAAAATGCGTCAACCTCGCTGGTGGCAGTCTTACGATCGCGCAAATAGTAGTGAGCTAAAATGATTCGAAGAGTAGCGGGGTTATAGTATTGCTCCCGATTTCATCGTCGCGCGGCATCGAGAGAAGTGAGGGCACGTTTATATTCTTTGCCGTCAAACGCAGCCTTGCCGATGTAATAGTTGGCCTGCGCGACAGCGCTACTTTTTGGATATTCCTTGAGTAGTTGCTGGAAGGTTTGCGCCATTTCCGGCTCGCGATTGAGCTCGCCCAGCAGCAATGCCTTTTGCTGAATGGTGGCTTCGCGTTCCTTAGCCGACGGATAATTCGAGATGAGAAAGTTCAGATCGGCGATGGCGGCGTCCACGTTATTACTTTGCTGGTAGGCTAGCGCCCGCTGAGTCAGTGCGATGGGAGTCTGCGGATTATCCGGGAATGTCTTGATAAAATAGCTAAAAGCTTCGATCGCGCGTGCCCCATCCTTCATTTGCACGGCGCACCAGCCTTGTTTGTAAGCTGCTTCCGCCCGCAGCTTCGGCGCTAATTGCGACGCGCGCAGCTCCTCGTAAAATGGCGCCGCCTCCCCGAACCTCTGTTGCTTGTAGAGCGCCTCTGCTCTTAACAATTTCGCCTGGTCGGCCCGCTCGCTCGTCGGATTGGTTTTGAGAAATTCATCGACTTCCGCGATGACCGCGTTTGGGTCGGAATTGTAAATATTGATCAGACGTTGATAGCGCGCGTCCTTCGCTTCTTCCCGGTTGGGAAATTTCTCGATGATTTCGCGATAAATTCCTTCTGCTTCCTGGGTGTGGCCAAGTTGTCGTTGCGCGTTGCCGACAAGAAGCATCGCTTCCGGTTTCGCTTCCTCTGGTAATTGCTCGGCCGATTTTTTGTAATCGGAAATCACCTGGGCGAATTGTCCGGTTTGATATTCGAGACGAAGCAGGCCGGCTTGCGCGACGCCCTTCCATCGCCCGGAATCGGAAGCGGCGCGTCCTTTTTGCAGGAGAACACGCGCTTTTTCCGCCATCGCACTGTCGATCTTCGCGCGATCGGCGACGGCAAGATCGAGCGCAATCAAACCCGCGCGAACGGCTGCTTCGGCTTTCGCTGCCGGCTTTTCAGCCTCGCCCGCAAGCGCTTCATATTGCTTGAGGGCATCGGTCCGGCGGCCACGCGCGAGTAACATCGCGCCGGCGGTCGTGCGCGCATCTTCGCGATATTGACTTTTCGCCTCAGCCACCTGGAGGTAAAGCATAAGAGCGTCATCCGCTCGTTTGCTACTTTCCAGGCATCGCGCTTCGAAATATTTGGCCGACAACGCAACCGAGGCATCCTTCGATTTTGCCGCTGCTTTGTGGAAGAGCGGTTGTGCGGTGGTGAAATCCTTTTGCGAGAAAGCAAGGACGGCGAGGGCGTACGCTGCTGGACCGGCAAATTCGCTGTCCCCAAACTCATCGAGCACCTTTTGGAAGTTACTACGGGCCGGACCGTTCTTCCCGAGTAAGCGATAGCTTTCGCCTAATCCAAAATAGGCATTGGCCCGGCCGGAGCCGCTCCCGTAATCACTCAAATACCGTTCGTATTCAGGGATTGCCAGGTCGTACATCTTGCGGGCGAAGAGCGCGTTCGCGTACTCGAGCTGCCGTTTGTCATTCGGCTGTTCCGGCGTCGATGGTTTTTCTTCGGGCGGCGGGGTCGCTTCCTCTACCGGCAGCGCACGCGGAGCCGGCGGTTCGTTTAACGGCACGGCACGACGAACTTCCTGCGCCAGCATAACGTCGCTCAGCCACAGCAGTCCGGCGAAGACCAAACCGGCATTGCGCCGGGATGATTTCATTTTGCGGTCGCGAATGCGACGTTGGTAATTCCAGCTTCGCTGCAAATGTTCAACACGTTGATCACGTTCTTATAAGCGCCGCCTTCGTCACCGCGAATCACCACAGCCTGTTCCGGATACAATTTCACCAGGTTCTGCAACAGATCGCCCAACTCCGAGCCCGTCATCGGCCGCCGATTGACGATCACGCTTCCATCGGTTTTCACATTCACGACCACATCGCCCGGCGGCGCCAGTTTCTCCTTTGCGGCAGTCGCTTTCGGGACTTTGACATCGAGCTCATTTTCGTTGCGCGCGGCGCTCCAGGTCAGCAAAAAGAAAATCAGCAGCAGCATTAGGACATCGACCAATGGGGCGAGCTGGATCCCCGGATGTTGCAACGGTGCGCGACTACGCAAATTCATTGGACCGAGAGCAATTAAAATTCCGACTCGAGTAGCGCCGGCGTGCGGTCGGAGCGACGAGCAAATTGCAAGGAGAGGAGGGCGAGGATGTGGGTAACCGCCGATTCCAATTCCGAAATCAAACGTTGCGAGCGTCCACGGAAGAAGGCGTAAAAAATCATTGCCGGAATACCAATGGCCAATCCGGCCGCGGTATTAAAAAGCGCTTCACTGATGCCATGCGAAAGCTGCATGTAACGCTGACTGCCAACATCCGCGCCGAGTGCACCGAAGGAGCGAATAATTCCGATCACAGTCCCAAGCAGACCCAGGAGCGGCGCAATCATTCCGATATCGGCGAGATAAGTTACGCGATTATTCAAATTGGAAGCGACCCGGGTCCCTTCCGTCTGCGCAATTTCACGGATTTGCTCGAAATCGGCGTTCGGATTCTTGGTGGTGAAGTCGAGAACTTGCTGGACCACGCGGGCGATGGCTTCGCCGTGGCGATTGGAAACAGCGAGCAGGCCGAGATAATCACGTTTGCGCAACAACGCATCGGCGGTGGCCATAAATCCATGCGAGACAACCGCGCCGCGTCGAATGCACAGGAAGTAAACGATGACCAGCATGACCGAA
>QHRJ01000032.1 GCA_003220075.1 Verrucomicrobiota bacterium | reverse complement strand
GGCGTAGCAAACGAACTCTTGCGGATTCCAGTTGGGCCGCTGCGATTTAATGAATTCAGCGAGCGAAGGACGAACGTTGTCGCCGATGGCGCCGTTTTGCTGCAGGAACGACCGACCACAAACCTGGCAATTGAGTTTTCGCGACGCCTAAACGCCGGCGTTACGGAGAAGGGACTGGCCGACCGGCGTCACGCTGTGCTCCCCAACCCGTCTACATCCGCGTAATCCGCGGTTAGCCTTCAATCTTGGCCGAACAGAAGTTGCTCAACGCCGCGAAGGAGTTGCTCGATTTTCACCGGCACGGCCAGGAAGCTGTAACCGCGTACGATTCCGGCAGACATGAACTGGCGTTCCGAAACAAGGTTGCTCAAGCAAAGCAACGGAACATGGCAAAGATCGCGATCCTTCAGAAGTTGCTGAGCAATGATTGCTCCATCAGTCGCGGGGTGAATGAGATCGACCATGATCAGATCGGGCCGAAACCAACGCGCGGCGTGAACAGCAAATGCGGCATCGTGTTCTGCGCGGATGGAATACTTGCCGGCGCTTTCAAGAGCCCGGCGCACTGTGCGAGTGACGTGTGGTTCGTGATCGATGAGAAGAATTTTTTTCAGGACCTTCACGAAATTGCCTCTTATTCCGAGCATCGGTTATGCCACCAGAGCGAATGACGAAGGAGACGAAATCCGAATGATGAAGCCACTGCATTAAGAGACCTGCCGCTTTGGGGATTGTCTGGACCTTGGGCTTCCTGCCAGCGGATGTGAAACATCCGGGCTAAAATTCGCAAAGCAATTGCTCCCCCCTTTGCCAACGCTTCATGTACTCGGCGTGTTTTGTGGGCTGGATTCGTTGTTTCTATCGACCGGTTATCGCCTGTTTTTAGTTCGCGCCAGTGAATTAAAGGAAACTCGAGACCGTATTAATTGTGAGCGCGAGAATCACGGTGTTGAAACCGAACGACAAAATCCCGTGCAGCAGCACCAACCGCCGCATTTCTCGCGACGTAACACTCACATCGGAAACCTGGCAGGTCATGCCGATGACAAACGAGAAATAGGCGAAATCACGATAATCGGGCAGTTCGTCCTCAGGAAACGTAAGGCCACCGGCGTGTTTCTCTGCACTCGTGGCGCTATCATCATAGAATCTGTGGGCGTAGCGCAGTCCGAAGACGGCATGCATCAGCAGCCATGAGAGCACCACCGTGGCGAGCGCGAGCAACAAATGAATCGACAGGTGCCGCTCCTCCGGTTTTCCGCTTCGGATCAGAAATGCGACCGCGAAAAGAGCCGCGCACGCCACAATGATAACAAAGATGAAAATGACTGTGCGCCCAACATCCTGCCGTTGCGCCACCGCTCGAATCTGCTCCCGCGGGGTGAGCATGACCGTCACCCAAATCAAACCGAGAATGGCGAAAGCAAAGGCATCATAAGTGGCGAGCGACGCCGTCCAAAGCGCATGCGTCCGCAAAACAAGGGCAACCACCGCAGCAACGATAAATCCGACCAGCAATCGATGGTGTGCGTCCATCTTCGCAATCGCATCCAGCACTCGCGGCATTCCATCGAGAAAACGGGAAGCCGGTCGGATAGGCAAGCGAAAGTCGACCCGGACTTATCTCGAGAGTAAAAGAGGGGGGAATCAGTTTTGACACTGCGACCCAAGAGACCTAACGAACATTTGCGACATAGGAAATGAGACCGACATGATGAAATGCCGGTGTTGCAACGATTCTCGAAAATGAAACATGTTTGGGTTGCCGCCCTCGTCGCTATTACCTCTATCACCGCGAGCCGGGCAGTCTGGTCGGAAAAAAATCCTGCGGAGGCGCTCCGCCATTTCTACAGCTGGTACGTGGGTGAAATCGCCAGTGGTGCAAGGCCCCTGGGAAAAGAACGGGAACTAATGCGAAAATTTGTCACCGAGCGCTTGCTTAACCGCATCGACAAAATGCCCAAAGGTCCGGGTGGCTTGGACGGCGATTTTTTCCTCAACGCCCAGGAGGTTGATCCGGAATGGGGAAAGAATATTGCCGTTAGTAACAATTATGTCGGGAGAACAATGTCGAAGCTGAGTGTGATTCTCACTGGCCGAAAACTCGGTGACCGCCAATTTGAGGTGAAGATGCTTTTCCAGGAAGGCGCGTGGAAGATTGATGAAGTGAAGTTCAGCGACTGAGAAAAAGCCTTTGACGTCATCGTACGCCAGCGCCTAGCCTTCGCGAATAATAGTAGGCGAGTAGCTTACTTTAATATGGCCGGCCGGATTGGTGTTTGAATTCGAACGCGCCTTTCCTAAACCTCAACTGAAAGACAATTTGAAATGAAATTAATTATTCGCTTCCTGACTATCGGATTAGCTGCTCTGTCGCCGCTCGCGCTGGTTTGCGCCCAAAGCTCGCCCAGTGAAAAACCGGCAGCGGCGGCCTCTTCGCCTCCGGCGCGCAACGACGTTTACCACGTTTACTTTGGCAAGGCTGCCCCTGGCAAAGCCGTCCAGCTGGCGGAAATGCTGAAAACGCCAAATCCGAAAGACCCGATGCCGGGGCATTTCATCCTTCTGCGCCATCAGGAAGGCGATGCGTGGGATTATTGCCTGATCACTCATATCGGGGCCAAGGCCACGGTTGAGGCCACGCCCTTTCAAGTCCCGCCGGCAATGCGCGACGTGAGCGACTGGCATAACGACACGTTCGTGAACGGACCGTCATGGGAGGAGTTCACCAAAGCGATGGCTATTTCCGACGACGCCAAAAGCAAGAGTGGCGGGTCGGGTTATGTGGTCTCGGTCTTTCGGCCCACCCCGGGACACCGTGAGGATTTGGAAAAGATACTGGCGGCGCCACCGAATCGTCCAAGCGACACCTCTGCTGGAACGGTGCTCATGCAACATCTCGAAGGTGCCCCATGGACTTTTCTGACGGTTGTTCGGTATAACTCGTGGCAGGACTTTGCCACCAACGATATGAACAACGTGACGCAATCTAACAAGAATGAGGGCGGTTGGTTTGCTTTTCGAGAGTACAGCGCTTTCCATACGGATACTCTGACTAATCGCATTGCGCCGTAATGTTCGTGTAATACCAAAGCGCAACAGGCTGCAAGCCAGTTGGGCGTACAGACTTGGAAGTCTGTGTTCCGCGATACTTCGGTCGAAGTATCCGGGCAACTGCCTGCGTCCGATTCTAATAACGTTATCGCTAATTATCGCGACGTGCGCGCTAGTGACTGTGACTGGTTGCCAGCACGGGCCGAATCCGGCGGACACGGTTCGCAATGCTTATGGCTGGTACCTGCGCGAGCTGAAGAGCGGGGTTAAACCTCTGCAGCAAAAGCGCACCGAGCTCAAACAATTCGTGACCGACAATTTCCTGGCAAGCATCGATAACATGCGCCCTGAGCTGGAGGCCAGCTCGTTTATGGATGCTCAGAGCTTCGATGCCAAGCTTTCGATTGAAAAGGTTACCACCGATCGCCGCGCCGCGACCGTGCGAATCGGACTAAGCGGTCGTCTCTCTGGTCAACACGCGCTGAATGTTTACCTGATAAGAGTAGATGGCAGATGGAAAGTGGACGACGTAAAGCTACTGGAACAATTATCGTTAGCTGAAAAATCGGAGCGAGCCGGTTGAAACTTAAAAGCTACTGAAGCCGCGGCAACCGCCTCCGGGCTGCCGGGTTTTACTGTAGCGGCGGTCTGCGACCGCCGACGTTTCTTGTAGCACACCGGCTCCGGCATTGCCAAAGTTATTGCTCAGGGAGAAAAGTCACGGCAACGCTTGCCATATGAGGTGGAACTTGCCTTGTCGCCGACGTCGCTGAAGCCGAAACCGTGGTCAGCGACCGCGGCGACAGGGTGGCGATAAAATCGCGCTGAGGTTTCACGCGCGGGTAACGAATGTCGCTGCGGTCTTTGACGTGCGTGTGGGCAAGTTTTTTCGAGAAAGCACGGCACGATAATCGCATTAGACTGATCCGTGGTTCACGAAACCGCCATGATCAACGACCTGGATCGCGTCCTGCACACGCGTGCCGGTCGCCGGGTGGAATATTTCAGCATCGCCTGGACATCGCTGGAAGCGATTATCGGCGTTACGGTCGGAATACTTGCCGGCAGCGTGGCGTTGATTGGATTCGGAGCCGATTCAATTATCGAAGTGGCCTCGAGCTGTGTCTTATTATGGTGGCTGGCGGAAGGCTCGATTGATCGGGATCGCGCGGCGCATCGATTGGTCGGCGCCTGTTTTTTCGCGCTTGCCGGCTACATCACACTCGACGCCTCAGTGGACTTGCTGAAACACGAAGCGCCGCGCGTCACTTACTTTGGCATCATCTACGCGGCGGCCTGTGTAATTGTCATGCCTCTTTTGGCGCGAGCTAAACGTCGCGTCGCCGCGCGGCTTAATAGCCATGCTCTTCATGCTGATTCTCATCAGAGCGATATCTGCGCTTATCTCTCGGTGATATTACTTCTCGGTCTCGCGCTCAACGCCGTTCTCGGATGGTGGTGGGCTGATCCAATTGCCGCCCTTTGTATGTTGCCAATCATCATCCGGGAGGGAGTTGCCGGCGTGCGTGGCCAAACCTGCTCGCAGGCGCATTTTTGAGATGGAGTCAGGTTGCCCAGCAGCCCTTCCCGGGCAACGGTGAACGTCCATGCCGGATCGACTAACCACCGACATCATCGACGCCGAATTAGCGCCGGGTGCGCATAATGCCATCCGCGTTTGTCTTCGGCTGCAACCCACCGAGCGGATCACCATTATTACCGACGAAGCGACGACGGAGATCGCGGCGGCATTGCAGGCGGAAGTGGAAGAAGTTGGCGCCGATCGTGCTGTTTTTGTTTTGGAAAATTACGTAGACCGGCCGCTCACTCGCATGCCCAAAATCATTCTGGATGATTTGGCACAATCGCAGGTCTCAATCTATGCGGCGCGAACTTTGACCGGCGAACTCGGGCCGCGCATCGAGATGACCGCAGTGGTAAACAAAAATCGCATTCGCCACGGTCACATGGTCAACATTAACCGGCAGATCATGGTTGAAGGAATGCGCGCCGATTTCGTTGCGGTCGATGCACTGAGCCAGCGTCTAATCGAGCGCGCCCGCAGGACTGAACGCATCCGGTGCCAAACGCCACGCGGGACAGATTTCCAAGCGGAGTTTTCTCCAAAACTAAAATGGTTGAAGACCAGTGGGCTGATCACGCCTGAAAAATGGGGCAACCTACCGGGAGGCGAAATTTTTACTTCCCCGAAAAACTGCCGCGGTACCTTTGTTATCGATGGCGTAGTGGGCGATTATCTTTGTGCAAAATATGGTGATCTGGCCGCCGCGCCCCTCACTGTCGAAGTGGAGAACAGCCGCATCCGGGCGATGCGATCGGAAAATAAAAAATTGCTCGAGGAATTTCGCGCTTACACCAGCACCGATGAGAATAGTAACCGAGTAGGCGAATTTGCCATCGGCACCAATACCGCCTGCACCCATGTAATTGGCAACATTTTGCAGGACGAAAAAATTCCCGGCGTTCATCTCGCCTTTGGTCATCCTTATGCCGAGCACACCGGGGCCGATTGGATTTCGAAAACGCATATCGATTGTGTGGGACGCGATTTCGACATCTGGTTCGACAGCGAGCAGGTAATGCGCGGCGGGAAGTTCCTGGTGTGATTTTTTGCCGGAACTCTCCAGCGGAGTTCCGTTTGCGCCAATGACGAAGGGAGCAAAGGCAACGCCCTTTGCATTATTTGGATTTCGTCATTCCTTCGTCATTAGACATTCGTCGTTTCAAATCCATGCATCCGGAACTTCGCGCCCGCTTCAACTCCGACTTCAGCCCGGAGAAATATGCGGCGCTCTTGCGTTGTGTGAATGAAACCGAGAAATGGCCGGCCGATTTCCGGATTTCGGAAACACCGATTTTTCTGACGCGTGAATTTTGCGATGAAGTGGTCGCCGCGGCTAACGAGATTGTTGCAAAAACGCGTACACCGGAATTCGCGCGCCACGCCGCCGGCGCTATTCCCTCCGGACTGGAGGTGCCGAATGAAACCGCGCACCCGAACTTTCTAGTGGTTGATTTCGGAATTTGCACCGAGGACAGTAACTTGACACCCCGCTTGATCGAATTGCAGGCGTTTCCCAGCCTGTTCGGTTTTCAATTGCTCCTCCTTGGCTGCATGCGCAGAGCTTATCCTGCGATCCCGCGAAACTGGACCTCGTCCTTCGGCGGAATGCAGGATGACGACTATCTCAAGCTCTTGCGCAGAACCATTCTCGGTGACTCCCGAGCTGAAAACGTCGTTTTGCTTGAAATCGAACCCGCGAAACAGAAGACACGGGTAGACTTCGCCTGCACCGAGTCACTTCTCGGTATTCTTCCCGTTTCCCTCACCGATATTACAAAACGTGGACGACAATTGTTCTATCAACGCGCGGGACGCGAAGTGCGGATTGAACGCATTTACAATCGGGTCATCTTTGACGAATTGCTGAGACGACTGGATTTGCACCTACCATTCAGCTTTCAAGAAGAGCTGGACGTAGTCTGGGTTGGTCATCCGAACTGGTATTTCCGGATCAGCAAACATTCGTTACCATTTCTCAAGGCCGCGCACGCCGCGCGGGCATTTTTTGCCGATGAATTTCCCGCTGCCGAAGCGACCGGCGATTTCGTCCTGAAGCCGCTCTACTCCTTTGCCGGCTTAGGTGTCGATATGGAACCTACTCGGGAAAAGCTAGCGGCATTGACAAATCCGCAGGAGTGGATCCTTCAACAGAAAGTTCACTACGCGGAATTTGTCCCGACCCCGGAGGGTCCGAAATCCAAGGCGGAGATCCGGATGATGTTTGTCTGGCCGGATAACGAGCCTGAACCAATTCTGGTTAATAATCTGGTGCGGATGAGCCAGGGCAAGATGATGGGAGTCGATTTCAACAAAGACAAAACCTGGGTAGGATCGAGCATCGCGTTACACCAGCGTGGGAGTTAAACATATTATGAAACAGGAAAATCCATGGATCGAAATTTGCCCCGGCATTAGGCGACGCACTCACGCACACGGCCGCACCATGTATCAAATGGTCGCGGAACTGGCTGCGGGAAGCCGCATGCCCGAGCATCAGCACTCGCAGGAACAGATTGTCCATATTCTTTCTGGGCGAATGCGCTTGATCGTCGAAGGCACCCCGCACGAACTCGCCACCGGGGACGTCTTTTACCTCGCGAGCAACATTCCGCATGGCGTCGAAACGATCGAAGATACACGCGTGCTCGATACCTTCAGCCCGCCTCGCGACGAATATCTGGCGATCGACGAGAAGGAACGGAATTCGAGAAGAGTTTAAACAGTTAAATTGTTAAATCGTTAAAACCCCAGGAGCGCTTTTCTAACCTTGTAACCCTTTTAACTTTTTTCACCTTTCCGGGGTTGCTCAAGAATCGCTGCGGTCTCGGCCGAGGTCCGTACCGGCACGATTTGAATTCCATCAGATCGTCCCAGTTTTCTGTCCAGCGCGGAAAAAGCGCGGGGTCTTCCGTTTCCATGAGCTGATAACAGACTTTCAACTCGGTATGGATCCAGCTCGAGATGTAGTTGAGACCATTCGGCATCATTCGGCCTTTCTCGCGAAGCCGGCGATAGATTGCGGGAGCGTCTTTCAATTGCTCGATCACCATGTAGAGCATAAGAAACCGTTAAAAGCGTTACATCGTTACATTGTTAAAACGGAAGAAAGCCGATTTAACATTTTAACCCTTTTAACTTTTTAACCTTTGTTCAACTCCTCGTTGGTTTCAGCGAAGGCATTGACGGCGAACTCCAAATCTTCGCGGGAATGCGCCGCGCTCACCTGCGTCCGAACGCGCGCGGTGCCATGTGGCACTACGGGATAGAAAAAGCCAATGACGTAAACGCCTTTCTCCAGCATGCGGGCGGCAAACTTTTGCGATTTAGCGGCATCGCCAATCATAATCGGAACGATTGGATGGACTCCTGGTTTGATTGTGAGTCCACGTTCCGTTAGGGCGGTGCGAAAATATTTCGTGTTCGCTTCGAGCTTGTCGCGCAACTCGGTTGAACCCGTCAGAAGTTCGAGGGCTTTAAGTGTCGCGGCGACAATATGTGGCGCGACGCTGTTGGAAAAAAGATAGGGGCGGGATCGTTGCCGCAATAACTCGACGATGTGTTGTCGTGCGCTGGTAAATCCACCACTGGCGCCCCCGAGAGCTTTTCCCAGAGTGCCAGTAATGATGTCGATTCTACCCATGACATCCCGGTATTGGTGCGTGCCGCGTCCGGTCTTCCCCAGAAACCCAGTCGCATGCGCATCATCAATCATCACCAGGGCGCCATGTTTGTCAGCCAGATCACAAATAGATTTTAGATCGGCGATCGTTCCGTCCATCGAGAAACAACCGTCCGTCGCAATCAGTTTTACCTTGGCGTTGCTCGCCTCGCGCAACTTCGCTTCCAGATCGGCCATGTCGTTATGCTTGTAACGAAAGCGTTGCGCTTTGCAGAGCCGGATGCCGTCGATAATGGAGGCGTGATTCAGTTCATCGGAGATCACCGCGTCCTTGTCTGTCAGTAGAGTCTCGAACAGTCCACCGTTGGCGTCGAAGGCGCTGGGGTAGAGAATCGTTTCTTCGGTGCCGAGAAATTTTGTCAGCGCACTTTCCAGTTCCTTGTGAATGTCCTGCGTGCCGCAAATGAAACGTACGCTCGCCATGCCGAAGCCGTGAGTATCGAGCGCTTCCTTAGCCGCCGCGATAAGTGCCGGGTGATCGGCCAGGCCGAGGTAATTGTTTGCGCATAAATTGAGAACGCGCTTGCCGCCCGCGACGGCAATGTGTGCGTCCTGCGGCGTGGTGATAACCCGCTCAGTTTTGTAAAGACCTTGCGCTTTGATTTCATCAAGTGTCTTCGTGAGTTGCTGATCAAATTCGGCGAGCATGCGGCAATCTTGCGCGAACCTGGCAGAGTGCAAAGCCAGTCGCGTCAGAGGTTGCGCACAGAAATTTCAGTTGCGCACCTTGTGAATAATCTGTTAATAACCCTTCGCCTTGCCCTTGAAATACCTTCGGTTTGCCATCGTTATCGCACTCGCGGGAATCAGCGCGATCCTGCTTTCTTCCTGTGGCACGACCGGTAGTCGCGCGCTCCCGGCTTACGAGGCGCCACTGGCAAAATCCGATTTCCAAACCGTGCGCACGACCGCTTACACCCATACCGAATCGGATCATCTGCAATTTACGAATCACAATGCGCTTGGGGGGCAGCTGCAGGCCGCAGGGCCGCCCATTCATCGGGCGGAAAACACTCGTGTGCCTTTAGAGCCTGAAGGCGATTACAGGCTTGTTTCCTATACGCCGGGGCCGCAGCCATTCTCGATGAACGATGACGAGCCAAAAGCAACGGTGCGCAAGGCAGCGCGCGCGATCACAACAACAACTACGACGACGACCCAAACAGTGAAGGTCGTGCGTGGGAAGCGCGTGGTGGTGAAGGCAAGACCGCAGCCTCCGAAGATCGGAAGTGCGGCCGCGGACTGGTCGCGTTGGCCGATGGGCACAACATTTCGATTGCTTTCAACCGGGCAGATTTATCGCGTGGACGACTACGGCTGGGCGCTGGCTGGACGCAACACCATCGACCTCTACATGGCTACTCAGGCGGAGATGAACGCGTGGGGCGCGCGGGAAGAGCCGATTCAGATTTTGAAATGGGGCGACTCAGAGGAAAGTTTGCGTTTTTTGCAGCGGCATCAGGATTACAAACATATCCGACGCATGGTGCTCGAGCTTCAAGGCAGCGAAGAGGAAGCAGCGACCTTGCAGTAGTTTGGCGGATCTGTGGTGGCAGGCGTGTCGCCTGCATCCGTCAAGACATGCAGCCGACACGGCTGCCTCTACAGAATGGAATTATCTTAGGCTAGTTAGTGTCGTTGAAATCCATTACGATCTTTCCGGAGTTGCCGGACTTGGCGAGTTCGATCGCTTCTTTGAATTGTTGAAATGGGAAGCGATGAGTGATGACCGGTGAAATATCCACCCCGCTCTGAATGAGCGATGTCATTTTGTACCAAGTCTCGAACATTTCGCGTCCATAGATTCCTTGCAGCGTCAGGCTATGAAAGACGACGACGTTCCAATCGATCGACGCCGTCGATGGCATGATGCCAAGGAGCGCGATCTTCCCGCCGTAAAACATGTTCGGCAAAATATCGGCGAAAGCTTTCGGGTTACCCGACATCTCAAGGCAAACATCGAAGCCTTCTTTCATTCCAAGCTGCTTCATGGCATCGGCTAATTTTTCCGTGCGCACGTCGAGCGCCAGCGTCGCGCCCATTTTGCGGGCAAGATCGAGACGATAAGGATTGACGTCGGTGATGACAACGTTGCGCGCGCCGGCGTGCTGGCAAATTGGAATGGCCATGCAACCGATCGGCCCTGCGCCGGTGATCAACACATCTTCGCCCACGAGATCGAAAGTAAGGGCGGTGTGGACGGCGTTGCCAAGCGGATCAAAACAGGAAAGGACATCGAGCGAAATTGAAGGATCGGCGTGCCATGCATTAGTCGCGGGAATGGCGACGAATTCGGCCCAGGCGCCGGGACGATTAACGCCGACGCCTTGCGTGTTCGGACAAAGATGACGACGGCCAGCGAGACAATTCCGGCAATGCCCGCAGGTGATGTGCCCTTCCCCGACGACGAGATCACCTTCGGCAAACCCGCGCACATTTTTTCCCACTGACGCAATCTCCCCAACAAATTCGTGGCCTATTGTCATCGGCACGGGAATGGTCTTTTGGGCCCAGGCGTCCCAATTATAGATGTGAATATCAGTGCCGCAGATTGAGGCCTTCTTCGTTCGGATCAGCACATCGTCCGAGCCGACTTCAGGGACGGGGACTTGTTCGAGCCACAAGCCAGGTTCCGCTTTGGCTTTCACGATCGCCGGCATCATTTTTTGCATCGCGAGCTAAACCTAGGCGAAATCAGGAAATGAGGAAAACAGGAATCGATGACAAAAGGCCTGTGGACAATTTCCTTCATCATTCGGATGATGAAGTTGCATGCCCGCAACGGCCGAGACGCAAGAAATCCGAAACAAACCGGCCACGCCACGCGCTGTTTTTATTCTGCGATTTAGCAGCACGGTCGTCCTCTGGACGGTTGCGTTGCTGATCGCGTTCTCCGGATTCGAACTCGCGTTTTGGGGCTTGATTAGCGCGTTCGGTTTGATCTCGCTCTGGGAATTTTACGGCATGCTCGATCAGCGCGGTCTACCGAATTTCAAGCTTACGGCCATGATCTGCGGCGTGGCCATGCTCTGCGGGAGTTTTTATTACTTCTCCCATTTCGGACTGGCGCATTCCTACGAATTCGAGACCGCGATGCTGCTGCTGTTCTTGTTGACGGTGATCACGCGGCAGATGTTTGCGCGTTTGCGCGAGGACGAGCCGCTGCAAGCGATGGCCTACACCCTCTTCGGACTCCTCTATGTCCTGTGGCTTTTCAATTTCATGACCAAGATTCTTTATGTCGTGCCGCGATCGGAGACAGGCGCGATCATGGGGCAATTTTACTGCCTTTACCTTATAACGATCACGAAGTTCAGCGACATGGGCGCCTACCTTACCGGCAGCGTCATCGGGCGGCATCCGCTGATTCCGCACATTAGTCCAAAGAAAACATGGGAAGGATTTTTTGGCGCGATGGGATTTTCGCTGCTGGCGAGTCTGGCGCTTTTCAAACTGATGCCCGGACATCTGTCCGCGTTGAACTGGACCCATGCCACGATCCTGGGACTGCTGCTCGGTTTCGCGGCGGTGATCGGTGATCTGGCGGAATCGATCATCAAACGAAGCACCGGGGTGAAGGATTCCGGAAGATTGTTACCCGGCATTGGCGGAGCACTCGACCTGGTCGATAGTTTACTCTTCACCGCACCGCTGTTGTTTTTCTATCTGCGATTGGTGGTGCGAGTTCCGTAAGAACGATGAGGCGTGCCACAGGAATTCCGGGGAGCGCACGCGCCTCGCGTGCAGTCTCCGGCGCCCTCGCCGGAGACATTTTCTCGAACAGGCCCAGGAGCTTTTCGGCGAGGGCGCCGAAAAGAGCACGCGAGGCGCGTGCGCTCCCCAGAGGTTTCGCGGCGAAAGTTTCATATGAAACGTAAACGAGTTGTCATTCTTGGCGCCACCGGTTCCATCGGTGAAAGCGCCGCGAAAGTTGCGCGCGACATTCCCGAGCGCGTGGAAATTGTCGGCATCGCGGCGAACTCGAAGGCGCGCGAGCTCGCGGCGCAAGCAAATGAATTGCGGCCGCCCGCGGTTTGCATCGTCGATGAGACAAAGCTCAGCGAGTTGCGTGGGAACTTAAACTACCAGCCGCAGATTTTTTCCGGCGAAATGGGCCTGTGCGAGATCGCATCGGCAGTCGCGAGCGACATGGTCTTGGTCGCAATTGTTGGGACCGGTGGTTTGCGTCCGGCGTTGGCAGCAATCCAAGCGGGGAAAGATCTGGCCGTTGCGAGCAAGGAAATTTTGGTGATGGCGGGGGAGATTGTGATGCGGGAAGTGCGTGAGAAAGGAGTGCATGTGCTGCCAGTTGATAGCGAGCACAACGCGATCTTTCAGTGTCTTCAAAGTGGGAGGGACCTTAGTGCCCCGCATGGTCGCGGCGCTGAGGCCGCTCCCACATTTCAGTCAGCGGATGTCCGCCGAATCATTCTCACCGCTAGCGGCGGTCCCTTTCGGGAAACACCAGCCGAGAAGTTTTCGGAAATCACAGTGGAACAAGCCCTGAAACATCCGACCTGGAACATGGGGCCGAAGATCACGATCGATTCGGCCACACTATTTAATAAGGGACTCGAAATGATTGAAGCGCATTGGTTATTTGGAGTCGGAATGGGGCAGGTGGAAGTGGTGATTCATCCACAGAGCATTGTGCATTCGATGGTCGAGTTCGCCGATGGATCGGTGCTGGCGCAATTGTCGTATTCCAACATGTGTTTCCCGATTCAGTACGCCATCACCTGGCCGGATCGTGTGCCAAATTCGCTGCCGCCACTCGACTTTGGAAAACTGGCGGAACTGAAATTTGCGCGGCCGCGCTATGATGATTTCCCCGCGCTCGGCCTGGCCCGACGCGCCGGTGAAACCGGCGGTACATTTCCCGCTGTTTTGAACGCCGCTAATGAAATTGCGGTCTCAGCTTTTCTCGAAAAACAGATGAGTTTCCCCCGAATCTGGCAAACGGTTGAGCAGGTGATGAACGCGCACGAGTCCGTTGCGCATCCCGATCTCGATGAGATATTGCGGGCCGACCAATGGGCGCGGGAGGAAGCAGGGAGGTACGTTAAAACGTTGAATCGTTAAAACGTTACATCGGAAGGGGCTGCGCCAGACTCGAATTACTATTCACGAATCACGATTCACGTCTTCAACATGATCCTCCACATAGCGCGCGTCATCCTGATCGTTTTCGAGGTCCTGGCTCTTTTCAATCTGCTCATCATTGTGCACGAGCTTGGCCACTTTTTAGCCGCGCGCTGGCGTGGCCTCTACATCGAAAAATTTGGCGTCTGGTTCGGCAAACCGATCTGGAAGAAAACGATCAATGGCGTGCAATACTCGCTCGGCTCGCTGCCCTTCGGCGGATTCGTGGCATTACCGCAGCTCGCCCCCATGGATATGATCGAGGGCAAAGCGGACGTCGATCGCGCGCAATTGCCGAAGATTTCAGCGTTCGACAAAATCATCGTCGCCTTCGCCGGTCCGCTTTTCAGCTTTCTGCTCGCGGTCGTTTTTGCAATGTTCATCTGGATGGTGGGGCGACCGGTCAGCGAATCGGAAGCGACCACGATTATCGGCTATGTGGTGCCCGCTTCGCCCGCGGCCCAAGCTGGTCTTAAGGCGGGCGACAAGATTCTTTCGGTGGATGGACACGCGGTCACTCGTTTCGGTGGCATGAGCGAAGACTCAATCAGCTGGCGCATTGTCCGCAGTGAAGGCGAAACTATCCCTATTACGGTCGAGCGAAATGTGGACGGGGGGGCGCGGGTAATCACAGTGGACGCAAAACCGATAATCCCGCCAACGCGCGCGTGGATGCGAAAGGGGCTGCGCCAGATCGAAATTTTTCCTGCCGAAACTCCGTTGGTCGCACGCGTGCAACCAAACAGCCCGGGGGCGAAGGCTGGATTACAAGCGAACGATTTGATTGTCGGGATCAATGGCAAACCGCTTTATCACATTAACGGAATTGATGATTTTTTGCGCGAGCACCCGTCTACGCCCATTCAGTTAAACCTAAAGCGGAACGACGCGGATGTGACGGTGCCTTTTGAGCCAGGTCAGCTCGTGGTTGGGGACGTGTCGCAGGATAGTCCCGCGTCGCGGGCGGGTTTGCAAAAAGGGGACGTGGTCCGCGCGCTCGATGACATTCCGATGAAGAGCACGGCCGCGGCCTCAGACTACATCCGACATCACGGCGGCCAGCCGGCTCGCTTCTCCGTCGCGCGGGAGGGGAAGAATTTCGAATTGAATGTTACTCCGGAAGTGCCGCAGGGAGAACTCTACCCACGCATTGGTATTTCCTGGGAGGACAATTATGGGATTGTCCTCGATACCTATGGAAGATTAACGCGCACACATCCGACGCCACTAGAACAAGTCCGCGCCGCGACTCTGGCTGTGGTCAATACCCTTGGCGCCATCGCCTCGCCCAAGTCGGACGTAAGACTCCAGCACATGAGCGGGCCGGTCATGATGTTGCGGGTTTATTATTTGATGTTCGAAAATCGTGACGGCTGGCTGATGGCGTTGTGGTTCAGCGTTATTCTCAATGTTAACCTCGCTTTGCTGAATTTGATTCCGATGCCGGTGCTGGACGGCGGGCACATCGCTCTCGCAATCGTTGAAGCGTTGCGCCGGCGTCCGGTCAACGCGCGCGTCCTGGAGGTGGTGCAAACAACCTGCGCCGCAGTCATCATTGTCTTCATGATTTACATCGCCTTCTT
>QHRJ01000057.1 GCA_003220075.1 Verrucomicrobiota bacterium | reverse complement strand
GAACCCAGGTAAGCGTCAGAAGCTCCGCAATTACCGCGAGAACGAGCAGGGCGACGCCATGCCTTCGAGTGCTGGTGATCGTGATCCATGCCGTGGCGAAACCGAGGAGAGTGATCAGGCTGTATTGCCAAATCTTGCTAAGATCGCGGGCTGACCCGTTCAATTTCACCATCCAGTTTCTCAGCGGAAGCTCAATCCCGACGAACCATCCGCCGGCGTGTGAAATGCTCGCGATCGCCGCGACCGCGACCGCGATGATGCACGCAAAAAGAAGCGAGCGTTTCATCCAGCTTCGTTCGTTTGGCGTGCAGGATAATAGGATTGCACTACCAGATCGCTGAGAAATTTGTCTGGCGCGTCTACCGCCGAAAACGGCAGGGTAAACTTGTTCTGTCCGGAATTTTTGCGCACTAGATTCAATCCAAAATGAAAATCGCGAAACAGATGCGCCGTCAAATCCGCCATCGACATTTTTTCAGTTTGTGCGCGTTCGACCAGCCGGCGCCGGGCCGCGTCCTCGAACGCGATCTCGAGATCATGCCGCAGGCGGTACGATTCGGTGAACACATCAATCTGCTGATCGAGCGCAGCCGCTTCGTGTTTGTAACCCTCGGCCAGTAGGCGATCCAGAACGCGTTTCGGTTCGTGCACTAATTCGGCCGTGACCCGTAGTTGGCTGATACCGGAGCCCGCCAGATAAAACTTGAAATCGCGAAATAGTTTTTCCCACACCGTCAATAAGCCGCGCGCGCCGGTTTTCTCGGTCGCCGCGGATCGCGCCATTAACCGTAGCGCCTCATCCTCGAAACTGATGGCGATACCGTAAGCACGAAAGGCGCGTTCGTATTGCCGCAGCAAACTGCCTTCGGAATACTTCATGATACTGAAGAGGTCATCCGCGCTCAATTCTTCGCAAACAACGCGCACCGGCAAACGGCCGATGAATTCCGGTTCGAACCCGAACTCAATGAAATCCTGCGTGGTAACAAATTGGAAAAGCTCGTTATCCATAACTCGGATCGGTGCCGCGCTAAATCCGATCTGACCCTTTACCCGGCGCGAGACCTGTTCTTTCAAACGCTCGAAGGCGCCGCTAACGACAAATAGGATATGGCGGGTATTGATGGTCTGCCGGCTCGATTTGCCGCGCCTTTGAAATTCCAGCGCCGCTTGAATCTGTCCCTGCAAATCCATCGCGCTGCGCAACGGCACCTCGGTTTCTTCCATTAACTTGAGCAACGTCGTTTGCACGCCGCGACCGCTGACATCGCGTCCAATCATGTTGCCGGCCGAAGCGATCTTGTCGATTTCGTCGATGTAAATGATCCCGAATTGCGCCCGGTTCACATCGCCATCGGCTTTGTGTACGAGTTCGCGCACCAAATCTTCCACGTCGCCGCCGACGTAACCGGTTTCGCTAAACTTCGTCGCGTCCGCCTTAACGAAGGGGACCTTGATCAGATCGGCGATGTGTTTGATTAAATATGTTTTTCCGACTCCGGTCGGGCCGACGAGAATAACGTTTTGTTTGGCGTATTCCGTCTCGACCGCGCGATTGGCATTTTCCTTCTCCAACTGCCGGACATGGTTGACGTGGTTGTAGTGATCGCAGACTGCGATCGAAAGCACCTTCTTCGCTTCGTCTTGTTTGATCACGAAACGATCGAGGTGCGCTTTGATGTCGCGCGGCAAAAAGTGAAATTCGAATTCCTTCGCCTCTTCCGGCGGACTTTTCTCGTCGGCCCCCGTCTCGACCGTATCCGGCTGGGTGAGTGTGGTAAATGCTACCCGATCGCCAAAGTTTGATTTCATAAACTCGGCGAGCTTCGATTTCAGTTCTTCCGGTGAAGGAAATGGCGGCGTCTGTTCCATTTAATTTGCGCTGGCACAAAGATAGGCCCGATGAACGTAACATCGGAACCATTCGTGTAAATCTGACTCTCGAAACCGGGATTCGTTCAGGGCGGTCCACTCAGACATCATTAGCATGCGGCTAAACTGACCACATCCAATTGGTTGTAGCCGTCCTGCTAAGACGGCTTTTAAATGGGATGGCATCTGACCAAGATGCCCTAAATTTATGCGATTCCGGCTACCGGTTGGCCGCGACTTGCGGGGAACTACCACGCGCGAAAATCGTGCTCAGGTCGTCGAGGACTCTCGCCGGGCCGACGTATTTGCCGCTGACATAACTATCGGCCAAAACTTTGCCGCTGGCATCAACGATGACGAGATCGGGGATGCCGCGGCCGGCATATTTTTGCAACGTCGGAACATTCGCGAGCTTGCTGTATTCGATTGCGGGCCAGGGCATGCCGCTCTCCCGCATGTAGATTCCCATGTCGTTGGCCGATTTATCAGCGCTTACGAAAATGATTTCGAATTCGGGATGGTCACGTGCGATCTGATTATAGTAGGCGACGAGTTGCGGGGTGAACTTCCGGCAAGGTCCGCACCAGTGGGCTGAGAAGTAAAGACCATAGATTTGCTTCGGCGCGAGTTCCTCGTCATAACAGGACACCAGGTTGCCGTTTTGAAGACGGATTAGATTGCCTTTGGCTACGCCAGCAATGGCATCGGCAGAACCTTGTCTGACAGGCCGCGCCCGCTGTTTCAGCAACTGGTTTTGGTAAAGAGCATCGTTTCTTTTCGCTCGCTCGGCCATGAGCGCCCGTTCACGTGCCTGGTCTTCCATTTTCTGGCGCGCTTTTTCTAGTTCGTCTTTCGGGACAGCAAATTTTCCGCTCTCAATTGCATCCAGTAGTTGAGTGGTGGCGCCGGCCTTGATCAGCTCTTTGCGCTTAGCCTCATCGAGCTGGTCGGCGAAATGGCGGGTGGCAAGTTCTGCCTCAATCGTCGGCAGAGAATACCCGGATCGTAGCATCAGGCTGATTTCGCTCGTCGTAAGCGGCAATGTTGCCGCCGTGGCCATGCCAAGGGCGAGGAGGAAGCAACAGCAGGCGAGGCGCACACTCCTGGTTTGAGCAGGTGGCTTGCCAGTGATTTACGGTTTCGTCTGGTCGAAAAATTTGCGTGCTTCTTTGTAAGATGGCTTAGCTGAGCAAGCTGCGTCGAAGAGTTGCCGAGCGGCATTGGCCTGCCCGACCGCCCAGGCGAAGACGCCGCAGCGCCATTGCCGGTCGGCATCGATGGCGAAGGAACTCGAGATCGTCACGAGGGTTGCCGCGGGCACTTTCAGCCAGGTGGTTTCGGCGGAGCCGTACGGAACTTTCATTTTCAGCTTCTCCGCGCTCGCGCCTGCGATTCCGCTGTATTGGGTATCGCTCGCAACCACGGCCCCGTTATAGGTGCGGGCATTCAAATCGTTAATCAGCGTTGCCTTCCATTGTGCCAGCCAGTCGGCCGCGTTTTGGTAATTACTTTGCGTCTGTTTTAGCGACGGCTCCGTCAATTTCACTTTTCTAATTGCGTTGGCGGCTCCGGTGAAATCGTAAATGGCAGCAAGCCGCCGATAGGATTCCAGAGCTGCGTTCCATCGTGGCGCTTCACGCGCGAGCAAATCCCGATGTTGTTTTTCCTGGGCGTTTCTCTGCGCTGCCTCGGCGTCGCGGAGCTGGTTAGCCAACGTTCTTTCCACTAACAGGGCCTCGGCCGAAATTGCGGTTGGCTTCTGTAATTTCAGGGCGCGCAATTTTTCAAGCGCACTCCTGATTTCCGCAGGGCCTTTGGCTGATCCATACTGATCTCTCCAAGCCAGCCACGCCCGCAAATCCTCCAGATATTTTCGCGCGATCGGTTTGTATTTATCGATCCAGGACAAACTTCCGCTGGGTTGCGATAAAGTGAACGCCTCCAGTAGTGCCTTAGCATCATTAAATCGTCCGAGCTGGACATCGGTCAATCCTAACAAGAATAAGGCGAATGGCTTCGCCGGATGATCGGGAATATCGGAGAGGGTGATGGCACTGCGCATATTGGCGCGTCGTGCGGTATCGAGGAAAAATGCGCCCAGCTGCAGATCGGCGAAGCCGCCACTGCCGGCATTTTCCACTTCCTGCAAGGCCTGGCGCATTTGCGACTCCTGCTGATCAAGCAAAGCCGCAGCAGCCTGATTGAGCAAAGCCCAGTCGTAGATCGGTTGTTGGTTTTTGGTTTCCGAAGCGAGACGCGCGAAGGTGACGCGTGCCGCTGGGTATTTGCCGTCGATTATTTGCTGGCATCCATCATCAAACTCTCGGTCAACATCGAAGGCCGGAGTGGCGCTGGCCGACGCTGTAACTTCCGCCGGCTCTCGATGACGGCTGAAGAAAAGCCAACCGAAAAATATTAGAGCGATGAGTGTGGCAGCGGCGATGAGTAAGGCCGCTTTCGCACGCCACGGTTCCGGTTCGCCGCTAAGGATGCGCTCCGATTTCTTGAGGGCGAGGATGAGCGCATCGTGCGAAGCGAAACGCAAACGCGGGTCTGGCGCGATCATCCTTGCGATGGCACTGGCGGTTGGCCGTGAGACCTCCGGTGCCACGTCTTTTAGTTTCAACGGATTGTTCTTCAACGTGCGCAGATCGGACGCCGACATGGTTTCGCCGTCGAAAGGGGGCC
>QHRJ01000031.1 GCA_003220075.1 Verrucomicrobiota bacterium | reverse complement strand
TGCTTCGGGAAGTTTTTTTTGTTCCGCAATAAGATCATCGAGCGTCCCGCGGTCGACTAACTCCATCACGAGATAGTACTGATCGTGATCGCGGCCGAAGGAAAATACCTGGACCACATGCGGATGATTGACCGAAGCGGTGATCCGGGCTTCCTGCTGCAATTGATTGGCGTATTCCGGACCCAGATCTTTGCGTAAAAGCTTTAGCGCGACATCGCGATCCAATTGAGTGTCGCGCGCTTTGTAAACCGTTCCCATTCCGCCGGTACCAAGGGTCTCGCGCAACTCGAAATGATTAAAAGAACGCGTGATCCGCACCCGTTCGCCGCATGCCGAACAAGGCACGCGCGAGAGCGGTTCGGCGTCGCCGATCTCCATCGGCGCACCGCATCTGGGACACGAAATCGTGTTCGGATCGCTCATTTTTGCGATAGTAACATCCTCAATGGGCCAGGAAAACCGCCGCGAACTTATCGTTAAAGCAACGGATGCGGGCGCGCGGCTGGATCGTTTTCTCGCCGATTTTGCGGACGAGTTCTCCCGTTCTCGAATCCAAGTGCTTATCCGCGATGGTTTCGTCACGGTAAACGGCGCAGTGCCGCGTGCGCGCGACATTGTTCGAGCGGGCGATCGCATTGTCCTGGTCGAACCACCTGTTCAAGCGATTGACCTCGTACCGGAAAAGGTCGCGCTCTCCGTTCTCTTCGAAGACGACGACTTGATTGTTATAAACAAACCGGCGGGAATTCCGGTTCATCCTGGCGCTGGACGGAAACGCGGCACCCTGGTTAATGCCTTGCTTTCGCATTGCAAAAATCTTTCCGGCATCGGCGGCAAGGAACGACCGGGTATTGTTCATCGGCTTGATAAGGAAACAAGCGGCTGCCTGGCGGTGGCAAAGAATGATCTTGCACATCTCGCTCTGTCCCGGCAATTCGCGGCGCGCACAGTGGAAAAAATTTACCTCGCGCTAGTGACCGGGAAGCTGCGTCGCGGTTCCGGAACAATTGTAGCCGCAATCGCGCGTCATCGAGTTCATCGCAAAAAAATGACGATTGCGCGCGAAGGTGGACGAGAAGCGAGAACGGATTTCAAAGTGGTGCGCACTGGAGGCGACGCTAGCTTGCTCGAGTGCCGGTTGCACAGTGGCCGGACGCATCAAATTCGCGTGCATCTTCAACATCTTGGACATCCGATCTTCGGCGACATTGTTTACGGCGGGTGCCGCGCAGGAAATTTTTCGCGCCAGATGTTACACGCATGGAAACTGGGCTTGGATCATCCACGGACGAAAGAGCGGATGCATTTCGAAGCGCCGTTGCCGGAAGAGTTTAAACGCGCGATGAGGGAGGCGTTGAGTTAGCTACGTTTAGAGCCTGATGCCGTTGCGTGGCCATTACGGTCATGGCGAAAAGCACGGGCAACACGATTATGCCTCGCAACCATGGTTCGGCGTGCCAGGGAAGAGCGAAAAGGCGCTCATTATAAAAGAGGTAGTAAGCGAAAATAGTGACACTCAAAAAATGCCAGGCGAAGGCGCGCCGCCAGGTTGCGACCGGCAGAATCCAAGTCACATACCAGGCGTTTAAGACCGGCGCGAGGATGAGACTGGCGCCGAGCGACCAAAGCATGCCGCGCCGCCAATTGCGCATAAAAATGAGACCAATCAGCGCCGACACAATCAGAAGAATTACGTCGTAGCGATAATATTGCTGATGCCAGTTTGGCAAAATCGTGTCTTCAATCAGCCACCAGAATAAATCGTTGAGCCGGCTGACATGACCGAAGTCGCCGAACAGATTTTGGGCAAAGGGAAACCGAAACGCGCAATCAAGAAGAACGGGAAAAGCGATGGCAGCCGCGAGGGCAACGAAGTAGCGACGCAAGGCAAAAAGAGATGGAATTAACAAAATGATGCAGACTGGTCGAAGCGCGATGGCAATTCCAAGCGCGACCGCGGCACCGAGGGCAAATCTCCAGCGCGCCCTCTGTTCAAATCGCTCGAGGAAGAAAATCAACGCGGCAATTGCGAGCAGAATGAGGCCGTCGAAA
Source organism: Verrucomicrobiota bacterium (assembly GCA_003220075.1). Classification (GTDB taxonomy): domain Bacteria; phylum Verrucomicrobiota; class Verrucomicrobiia; order Chthoniobacterales; family UBA10450; genus AV69. Next base: position 23,955 of record QHRJ01000031.1, on the reverse strand, counting down.
TGTCCTGCGCCGAAAAAACTATAAGCGACGAGAGGATTCCAGGCGAGCCAGACGGCGGTTTCTTTATCAAGCAGCCGTAGAAGGAGCGCAATGGCGATTAAATCGGCAGCGCCAAAAATTATTTTGTAAAGCAACGCGCTGTTTGTCGCTGGGATGGCGCGAAATAAAACTTCGGCACCCGGTGCGAAGGCTGTGGGCTCATCGTTTCGCGGCACGCATGCAAGCTCCGGAATTTTGCCGGCTACGCGAGGATCATTCGGTGCGACCTGATAGGGATTGAACCCGGCGCGTTGAATCAACCCGTCGGCTTGAAAGCGCCAGACCTCGTTGGCCGGCGCCTGTGGCAGCGCCAGCAAACGCAGCGCGATCGTGGCGAGCCAGAAAATCCAGACGGCGTTTTTGTTAATCGCGGCGAATTCAGTCGCTGCGAACAAGTAAGCGAGGCCGCAGAGAATCGCGCCGGCGACAAAATACACCGGCATCCATTCCATGGTCCAGTCGTCGAAAAGATTAAGCGAAGCGAAGAGAACCAATTGCGCGACGAGCGCGATCCAAAATCGCAATTTCACTTCGGTGCGCTGGCGATTGGATTGGGGCGAAAACGCGATCGCAAAATGCGATTCATGTTGATCCGATAAGCCGCAAAATCAACCAGCTCCCGCACCCGCGCTTTCAACCGGCGCGCCCTGAGGAAAAGGAACAACGCGAAGAGTGCGTAGGGGACGGCGAAGAGGAGTTGGACGTGGCCAGTATTAAGGAAATGATAGATGAGTAAGCTGAGGACGACGAGATTTACAATCACAGTGGTGGTGACGTAGCGATAGCGAAGTTGAACACGGGTCAGGCATTTTCCGTTGCCGTGATATTCCGTAACCGTCCGCAGAATGATGCTCCACCAGAAGTTACCGTAAATCTGGATGTCCCATTCCTGCCAGCCGGTATCGATCGAGTAGCGCCAGTTTTCCTGATCAAGAAGCGTGAAAATTTCTCGTAAGAGGCTGTGACGATCCTTGCCTGCTTCGTTCCAGTAAGCGAGGCGGCCCGAGTTGCCGCCAAATTTTTTACCAGCGGGAAGCTTCTCATGTTGCGCAATGACAGAACCGGGAGTGCGTTTGAAATGCAGCCAGGTAAAATAACGCGACCAACCTCGGACCAGTGGTTGCGCAAAAGCCAGGAACATCACCAGCAGGCGGGAGAGAATGGTGTCGAAGCGCGGCTCGATGCGCGCGCGCACCATATAAGAGAGCGCGACACAAAGGGTGCCGCCGAGCATCAGATACGGGACGATCCGCAGCGGTGGAACAAACACGCCCACGCCGAAAAGAAAGACGGTGAGCGTGAACCATTCGATACTGCTGAGATAAGCTGCCACTTCCGATTGCGGGGTGGGATAGATCGATTGGAAGAATCCGTCTGCGAAAATTCCATGATAAATAATCGGGCGACCAAGGAACCAACTGAAACGCGGCGTGCCGTAAATTTGCCCGCGCCATTTCGCAGTTCCGGTTGGCCCGAAAAATATGAGATGCTTGAAACGCAACAACGATTCGGCTTCGCCATAACCTTCCTGTTGTTTGCGAAACGCGCGCAGGGTAAAACGACGATGGTGCCAGACGATGGCGGTAGGGCTGAATGCGATTACGCCGCCGGCTTGTTGCAACCGCCAGCAAAAATCTACGTCATCACCCGCCGCGTGATATTCCGGATCGAACCCGCCGACATTGTCGAAAGCCCACCGCCAAAACGCCATGTTACAACCAGGAATGTGTTCGGCGACGATATCGGTTAACAGGACGTGGCTCGGCCCGCCGGGTGCAGCGGCGACACAAGCCTGGATCCATGTTTTTGCCGGCGGCGAAACATTCGGACCGCCCACGCCCGCGAAGTCGCCGCTTGTCAGCGTGCCGATCAAATAATAAAGCCAATCGACGTCGGCCATACAGTCAGCATCGGTGTAAGCGAATACTTCGCCGCGTGCGGCAGCAGCGCCGGTGTTGCGCGCAACGCTCAGCCCACGGTTGGGTTGATGAATGTAACGCACATTCGAGAATTGAGCGGCGATCTGCGCGGTGTTGTCAGTGGATCCATCATCCACCAGAACGATCTCAAACTTTGGGTAATCGATTTTGCCGAGCGACTCGAGACAAGCCCCCAAGGTTGCGCCGCTGTTGTACGAACAAACAATGACTGAGACTGACGGCGTTTGATTAAGATGACGGTGCGGAAGAATGGCGTCGTCTTGCCCGAGTTTTTCGCGCAGGGCATGAAGCGCTTTTTTTGGTTGCCGATCGCGCGTGACAAGCCCGAATGCCCAATCAGCGATCTCCTGTTCGCCGGTGTACCATTCGTCGGTCCAGGAAAAGAAAACGGTGCCAGCGAGTCCACATTTGATCACGCTATCGACATGCCAGCTTAGCATTTCGGCCTGCTCGTCCTGGCTGTGCCGGATCGTGTCCATCCCGAATTCGCCAAGGATGAGCGGACGATCTTCGGTCAGATTTTGCAGACGAAAGAGATAACGCTCGAAATCGCGCTGCTGATGCAGGTAAACGTTGAAGCAAAAAAAATCGACGTTTTGCGGAAGCAAGAATTCTGTCGGCGGATAAGTGGCGTAGGAAAATAAAACGCGCGGATCGAGGCTGCGGGCCATCGCGATGAGATGCTCGATAAACTCCGTGACCCGTCGGACGTCCAGCCAGCGGACCATTTGCGGAGCGATTTCGTTGCCGACCAGGTATGCGAAAATGGCGGGGTGACCGGCGTGCATTTTGATGGCGTTGGAAACGGAACGGGTGATTTCATTTCGGGCCGATCGCTCGCGCAGAAATTCGATATGTTTGGCCCACGGCAGAGTAATGAGCGCACGCACCCCCGCTTCGGCGCAGGCATCGAGAAACCAACGCGGCGGGCAATGATAAACGCGAACAACGTTAAACCCGGATTCGCGAATCTGGCCGAGATCACGCGCAGCTTGATCTCGTGTTCCGAGATAATCACCTAACGCATCTGGTTTAAATGGGCCGTAGGTGACGCCTTTAACGAAAAATTTACGCTCGCCTTCGAAGAAAAATTTTGCGACAGCGCGGATTGGATCCGCCGGAGAAGCGCTCACAGCGCGGCTTTCCTAGACCATGCGGAAGACGTACGCAAAAATTTTGCTGCAGAGAACTGTAGAGGCAGCCGTGTGTCGGCTGCTCTTCGAAAATCGCAAGCCACAAGCCTTCCCTACAACCTTGTCAGTGCCTCGCGCACGACACGGGCGGTTTGCTCGATGTCTTCATCGCTATGGGCGGTAGAAATAAATGCGGTTTCGAATTGTGACGGCGGAAAATAAAGGCCGCCCTCGAGACAGGAATGAAAAAATTGCGCGAATTTCTTGGTGTCGCTGCGCTGCGCGGATTCGAGATCGAAAATCGGACCGCTAGCGAAAAAGAGGCAAAACATTGAACCGATGCGGTGAAATATAAGCTCCTTCCCTGAGATCGCGTCAGCCAACCTGCTCTCCAGCTTTGCACCGAGATCTTCCAGTAGTCTCCAGCCATCGATCCGATGAAGCTCCCGCAATTGTGCCAACCCCGCCGCCAGGGCGAGGGGATTCCCGGAGAGCGTTCCCGCCTGATAAACTGGTCCATTGGGTGAAAGCTGATCCATGATTTCTGTGCGGCCACCGAACGCGCCCACCGGCAGGCCGCCGCCAATGACTTTGCCGAGCGCAGTCAGATCCGGCCGAATTTCATAAAGCTGTTGTGCGCCGCCTCGCGCGACGCGGAAACCGGTCATAACTTCATCGAAAATTAAGACAGCGCCGTTTCTCGTGCATTCTTCCCGAAGTTGATGCAGAAAATCTTCGCGCGGAAAAAATAATCCGGCATTTGCTGGAATCGGCTCGAGAATGATGCCGGCGATCTGGTCCTTGTCTTCGCGAAAAGCGGCGCGAACCGCTTCGATATTGTTGAAAGGAAGAACAATTGTTTCGCCAGCGATTGCTCGCGGGACGCCTGCGCTGTCTGGTTGACCGTGAGTGAGTGCGCCGCTTCCGGCTTTTACCAGCAGCGAATCAGCATGGCCATGATAACAACCGGCGAACTTGACGATCTTGTCGCGTTTAGTGAATCCGCGCGCTAGCCGCAGGCAAGACATCGTTGCTTCCGTCCCACTGTTCACCATCCGTATTTTTTCGATTGCCGGAATCCATGTGCAGATCAGTTCGGCCATTTCCACTTCGAGAGGATTGGGAATACCGAAGCTGACGCCTCGCTGCGCCGTCTCGCTGATGGCGCTAACGACAACTGGAGGGGCGTGTCCGAGAATGGCAGGTCCCCAGCTTCCGACGTAATCGATCAGTTCAACACCATCAACGCTCCAGATGCGGGAACCTTTGGCGCGCTTGACAAAAACTGGTTCGCCCCCTACCGCCCGAAAAGCGCGGACAGGAGAATTCACGCCGCCGGGGATTCGCCGGCGGGCGCGCGCGAAAAGGTTGCCTGAGTTCATCACACTTCGACGATATGCGGATTCGTTAAAGCGTTAAAGCGTTGAAGTGGAGTGAATGGAGTAATTGGAGTGATCTCCGAGTGGCCCTCTTTCATTACTCCAGCACTCCATTTCTGCCTTGCGTTGACAGCGCTTGGCTGCACTCGATAGTTTCGCTCCGCGGGCAACGGCGGGGTAGCCAAGTGGTAAGGTCGCGGTCTGCAAAACCGCTATTCGCGGGTTCGATTCCCGCCCCCGCCTCATTACATTTATCGGAAGGGACTTACCTGGGACTGATGTGCATCGGAAGCGATATTCAGATGGTAACTCAGTACAAATTTAAAGAAAATCGTCTTTATCCGCCATCGTCTGATAGCGCCCGTTGCCTTCGCGCGCACATTCGCGATTCGGTGTGACGAAAGCGCAGTTTTGGCACTTCAACTGCTGCCTTCTGTTTGATCGGTTACGTCGCACTAGCTGAGAAAAACTGAATGAAAAAAGCATTTCTGCTCTTCGCCACACTCGGTTGTTCAATCTCCTGGGTCCCAACGTACGCCACTACCATTACGATCAATCTTGGGCCGCCCGGCCGGGTCACAGGCGAAAAGATCGTCAGCTTTAGTGGCCTGAATGATCTCCAGCTCAACGGGCAAACGCTCTCCTTGGATTTAGTCTTTAGCGGCAATGGCTTCGTGCGGCTCTTCAAAAGCACAAGCCCAACATTTCTTCTGCTTCCAATGCTGGACGTGTTCGGCGCGGGCACGATCAACGATCCAACCGGCAGCGGTTACCTGTTTGATGAGACCGGTAAGCCAATTAGTTCGGTTACATCTTTCGGAGGCTCGGTCACTAGTGACCCGGGTGGAGAAGCTTTTCGCCTTGCTCTTGGTGGTTTTTTTCCGCTTTTAGCTGATGAGACTGGCAGACCTGCCGAGGACGTGCCTTTCCCGCTAGATATTTACGGCGCTCACCTTGACATCACCCTGCCGAATGGTCCGGCCTTCGACGTGACTGGTGGCGAACTCGGCTTGTTTCCGAATGCCTCACAGCGTTGGAATAATCAATTTCAAATCGGGGATGTGCCTGATTCAGGCTGCACACTGTTTTTAGCGCTTACTGCTGTTGTGTTGCTCTTTAGTCTTGACGCCGCGATGCGGCGATGCCCCTCGTCGCAACGTCTGCTTCGTCCTCGTCGGTCTTCGGTTGTGTCGTAGCAATTACGGCTGGGGCGCAATCAAATCACGAACCTTAAGGATTCGCCACGTTGCCTGGGTCGCCATTCGGTCATGGTAGCGCAAATGGCACTGAAAGTGTCGGCGCGCTTCTATAACCCGGCGGGCGACGAGTAGCAGACTTGCGCTATTTTTTCCCCTCGAACAATGGCAGAAATTGGCCGTAGCCTTCTTCTTTTAGTTTTTCGACTGGGATGAAGCGGAGCGAGGCGGAATTGACGCAGTAGCGCAATCCATTCGGACCAGGCCCATCGTCAAAGACATGGCCGAGATGCGCATCGCTTTTTGCGCCGCGGACTTCGGTGCGGTCCATTCCCAGGGTGCGATCTGACTTCTCGACGACTTTTTCTTTCGCGATCGGTTTGGTGAAACTGGGCCAGCCGCTGCCGCTATCGAATTTATCGAGCGAAGTGAAGAGCGGTTCGCCAGTCACAATATCAATGTAAATCCCCGCCGCGTGATTGTTCCAGTAGGCATTGTTGAACGGAGGCTCGGTTCCGCATTCCTGGGTGACGTGATACTGCTGCGGCGTCAGCTTTTTCTTTAGTTCTTCCGCGGAAGGTCTCGTTGTTGCGGTAACCGATGATGGGTTTGTTGTCGTTTCCATTTTTTTCTCCTCCTGTTTTTGTGCGCCAGCGCGGCTCAGAAAACTCTGGGCGCCGACGAGCGCGAGTAAAACCATCACACAAATGACGAGCAGAAGGCGCGAGCGCGGCTCTGGTCGTTTGGGCATGTTGATCATAGACGAGCGAATATTAGACAGCTCTATCAGCTGGTCTGTTCACGTCCCGCCTCGGGCACGCGAATGTAAGAGCGAAACAGTAACAACCCGATCGGCGCGATCGATGCCGCGCATGCAAAAATCAACCACATGGTCGCGGAATGGCGCGGACCGTGTTCCGGGCAAAAAGCGGCCAGCAACCACCCCGCGCTTCCGACCAAAAGTTTTCCAATTAGAAAAGGAATGTATGAGAGCGCGCCATAGGAAGCTTCTTGACCTTTCGGCGCGATTGCGGCCGCATATTCGTAAACGCGCGGCGAATAGAACGCTTCGCCAATTGAAAAAATCGAAATGTAAATTGCAATCATGACGTAGTAGGGATGAACGCCGCCTTGCAGTCCGAGATAAGCGTGACCGATCCATTTTCCAACTAAGCCGTCTGCCGGCGCTTGAAACCACGGCGTGGGCAGAGCCATCACGAAAACGGACGCGGCGCAGATCGCGCCGCCGACGACCACCATGCGATACGCGGAAAATTTCTGGGTTAGCGCGCCGATGATCGGCACGAGAACAATAATGAGAATGTAATTGATGTTGGAGAGCTGACCGATCGGCGCGCCATTTCCCAGCTCGCGAATTCCGAACTTTGGAAAGACGTAGTCCATTTGCAGAAAAATGAGTTTGAGAAATCCGATCAGTAGAAGAAAGCCGAGGAGCCGATAAAAACCGGATTGCCCAAGCAGCCGTTTGAACAGGGCAATCGTATCGCGCGCGCTGTCACGGATCGTTAAGTAAACACGCCGCCACAATACTCCGGTTGCGTGCCGCACCGGCTCGCCCGTGAAGATGACCCCTTGTTCGGTTGCTTCCGCTCCCCGGCGAAGAAAATAAATTGTCGGAAAAAGCAGGAGCTCGAAGCCGAGGCTGACGAGAAACAACGTGCGATAACTGGTAATCTGTAATCCAAAAAGATCGAGATGCCCGTGCTCGCCTAACGACTGACGGACGTAGTCAAAAATGCGGCCGGCGATCCAGTAGCCAACATTCATTACCATGTAGATGATAGAAAAGGAAATCGAGCGCTGGCGCGTGGTCGAGTATCGGCGCGTGGCGGCAATCAAGACCGGCGTACCCAATGCTTCACCGATAACTAACGGGAATAAGCCGACCGCTAGCACTAACCAAGGAATCGTTGCGAACACCATCACCGCCCGTGCGACCAGGCAGATCGCGACGCCGAGGAAAAAAGTTCGGCGTAGACCGAGCGCGTCGGTGAGCGAACCGGCCAGCAGCGTGCAGACCGTCATCGCCGGCGCCCAAACCCATCCAATCAACGCGCCCGCCCCTTGATCGCTGAATCCGAGGTCGTACGAAAGCCACAGAATCAGCGTCTTGTTAGTAATCGAGTAGGCCGAGATGATGAAAAGCTTGATCAGGAACGTCAGCCAAAGCTCCCGTTGCGCGCCTTTCAGCACCGTGAACTTCGAAATGAAACCACGCAGCCCCGCCGCCGGAACAGGACCGACGCTCTCCTCCGCTGGGACTGCCTCTTTAATTGGGGGTGCCACGCTCTTGAAGTTCTCGACTAGAGCATATTCCGGACAAAGTCGCGTCCGTCGAATTCGGCAAAATTCTCCAGTTTCTCTCCTGTTCCGACAAAGCGTGTCGGGATTCCGAGTTCATCTTGAATTGCGACGACGACTCCGCCTTTCCCACTGCCATCGAGTTTGGTCACGATTAATCCCGTCAATCCGATCGCTTCGTGGAACTGTTTCGCTTGCGCGAGTGCGTTGCTGCCCGTAGTCGCATCGACCACCAGCAGGATTTCATGCGGCGCATTCGAATCGTGTTTTGACAGGCTGCGTTTTACCTTGGCGAGCTCGCCCATCAGATTCGATTTCGTGTGTAGCCGGCCGGCGGTGTCACAAATCAGAAACTCAACATCACGTTTATCGGCTGCCTCATACGCCTCATAGCAAAGCGCGGCGGGGTCGGCGTTGTATTGTCCGCGAATCATTTCAACACCGATCCGCTCTGCCCAAATACCTAGTTGTTCGATTGCTGCGGCCCGGAAAGTGTCGGCTGCCGCCAATAAAACTGTGTGGCGCCTTGTTTTAAAGAAATGTGCCAGCTTCGCGGCCGAGGTTGTTTTGCCAGTTCCATTGACGCCAACGATCAAAAAGACTTTTGGATGCGCCGGCAGAGGGCGAATGAGTGCGGGATTGATCGGCAGAACACGACCGATTTCGTCTCGCGCAACCTCGGCGATGTCATTTGCCGTTACCCACGACCAGGCTTCACGCTCGCGTAGCGTTTTTAGAATGCGCAGCGTCATCGGTACGCCGATGTCCGAGCGAATCAACGCCTCTTCCAGCTCGTCCCAATCGACCGGTCTACCGGCAAATTTGTCGATGATGTTTTTGAAAAATCTCATTCCACGAATCTCGTCGTCCCGAGCGAAGTCGAGGGATCCCGCTGAAGCTAGCTTAAAGGTAGCGCCTCGGAATCCCTCGACATTGCTCGGGATGACGAATCGTTAGGCACTGCTTTTCACCACCGCTTCGCGCGCCGGTCGCGTCAGCTCCTTCCGGACCCGGTCGAGAATCCCGTTAACGAAACGGCCCGATTCCGCCCCACCGAATTTCTTTGCGAGCTCGATTGCTTCGTTAATGGAGACAACGGGCGGAATGTCATCGCGAAACAACATTTCATAAATAGCGAGACGCAGAACATTGCGATCAACCGCGGCGATGCGACGAAACTCGTAATTCTCGGCGTAACGCCGAATGCGTTCGTCGATTTCCGCCAGATGCGCATTCATCCCGTCGATAAGCGGCTGGGCAAATTCGCGGACGCGCGGTTTGGTCGGAAGAAATTCCCAGAAATCCTCCATTTTTTCCGGGCTATCGCCGTGCTGCATGTCGCGCCAGAAATGGTATTGCAGCGCGGCCTGGCGCGCCTCCCTCCGCCGGCCCATCGCTATGGTCGGGTGCGCAAATCCGATATCACATTGGCGATTTCGATCGCCGCGCGGGCGGCCTCTGTGCCGCGATTGATTTTGTCTTCAAGACAACGTTCACGCGCGTCCAGTTCCTCGGCAAAAGTATGCACGCAGTTGATAACCGGAACGCCATAATCCAGCGCGATCCGCTGGAGCGCGTCAGTGACGGAACGGGACAGATTTTCCGCGTGATTGGTCTTCCCTTTTACAATGACGCCAACGGCGAGGATTACGTCCGCCTTTTTTTGTTGTGCCAGCTCGCGCACCACGACCGGAATTTCAAATGCACCTGGCACCCGATAAAGCGCCACCTTCGCCATCGGCGTTTCTAGGTCCCGGGCGGCATGATCGACCAATCCCTGTACGTAGGACGGGTTGAATTGACTGGCCACGATGGCAAAGGTGCGTTTAGCCGAAACGACGCGCGGGCGCGGCAAAATCAAGTGCGACACGCGAGGATTAGCAGAAGGTTCGATCATAGTAAGTGGCCCATTTTCTGTTTTTTGGTTTCGAGATATTTTTCGTTGTGCGGATTGGCCGGGCTGCGAATCGGCACCTGCTCGATCATTTGAATTCCGTACCCTTCCAGCCCGATCACCTTCTTGGGATTATTGGTTAGAAAACGAAATTGTCGCACACCGAGATCGAACAAGATTTGTGCGCCCAATCCATAATCGCGCAGATCCATCGGAAAACCAAGCCTGGCATTCGCTTCGACTGTATCAAGGCCTTCCTCCTGTAGTTTATAGGCATGAATTTTGGCTGCTAACCCAATTCCGCGCCCCTCCTGGCGCATGTAAACGAGAACGCCATCGCCTTCCTCCGAGATCTGGCGCAACGCCGCGTGCAACTGATTCCCGCAATCGCAGCGTCGCGAACCAAAAACATCCCCGGTGAGACATTCGCTGTGCACGCGCACTAGCGTCGGTTTATTCGGTGAAATCGTGCCTTTGACCAGGGCGAGGTGATGTGAGCCATCCAGTTTCGACCGATAAAGATGCAAATCGAAATCGCCGTAATCCGTTGGCATTTTCACGATTTGTTCACGCTCGACCAATTTTTCCCGGACCCGGCGATGCGCGATCAAACTCTGGATTGTACAAATGCGGAGGCCGTGTTTTTTGCGGAACCGCATCAGCTCCGGCAAACGCGCCATTGTGCCATCGTTATGCAGAATTTCGCAGAGCACCCCGGCAGGCTGCAGCCCCGCCATGGTGGAAAGATCAACTGCCGCTTCGGTGTGCCCAGCGCGGCGCAAGACGCCACCGTCTTTTGCTCGCAAAGGAAAGACATGGCCGGGTTGCACGAGATCATTCGGCTCGGAAACGGGATTGGCGATGATTTGAATAGTTCGCGCCCGATCATGCGCGCTGATGCCGGTTGTCACGCCGTCGGCAGCATCGACTGAGACGGTGAAATCGGTCGAATACATTTCGCGATTTTCCGCGACCATGCGCTTCAGACCCAGTTGTTCCGCGCGCCCGTTCGAGATGGGAACGCAAATCAAACCGCGGCCATGCATGGCCATGAAATTCACTGATGCCGCAGTTGCCTTTTCCGCTGCCATCACCAGGTCGCCTTCGTTCTCGCGATCGGCGTCATCGGTCACAATCACGATTTTCCCGGCCGCGACGTCGGCGACGACGTCATCCACTGCGTCGAACTCGAATGTTTCGGGTTTTGTTGCCTGTGAAATCACAAGAGCTAACAATTACGCCGGAGGTTGCTTACGGCAACTTTTAGTAGTGCTAAGCGTTGGGGAAGCGCGCTCTCCAGACCTCCGCCGGAATACGGCGTTTCGCCTCGCTCGACAGAGTCTCACGCACCCAATTTGCGTTCGGTACGGTCTTGGTAGGGCGACGCTCTGTGGAGCCAGCAGTGCTCCATTAGTCCAATCTCTTCCCACTCGTGGCGACGATCGCCTCCGGCCGATACATGTCGCGATTGCTCCCTTGAAATTCGGCTTTTAGTTTCACTTGGAAATGTGAGAGGTCGACCAGGTCCCAACGTGTGAATTTCCACTGCCGGTCAGCCGCTGGTTTCTCATGCTCAAAACCGAAAATGAAATGCACCGCGTCCTGTCTTTCGGATTGAACGCGAGGACATGCTTTCCGGTGGCATCGAAAATCACTTCGCTAAAGGGGATTCCACGCAGCTGCGCGTCTTCCTGCAATAACCACGGAATCAGCGCATCGACGGGAGTTTTTTCTTTCCTTTGCGACGCGGCGATGGTTTGCGCGTGGATGTTTCCGACAAGCACGGCCCCCATCATCCCGATCCCGCAAAGGCGAAAAAAGGATCTCACAAACCTTCGCTTACGTGTTGCCTTCATCTCCGACCACCACCGCAGTCCTCAGCAACGGCAAAACTCCTTCGAGAGTGTCGTTCGTTCGCGCATGCACACGCATAACCGGTTCATCGCGCTGCACGCTCTCGCCGATTTTTTTCAAATCGGAAATACCGACGGCGAAATCAATTTTGTCCTCCACTTGTTGGCGGCCACCGCCAAGCAAAAGCGAGGCGCGACCGATCTTTTCCGCGTCCATGGCAGTAATTTTACCGTAGCGATCGGATGTGATTTCGCAGATGAGAGGCGCCTTGTAAATCGACGCGATTTTTTCCAGCACGGTTGCACTTCCATCCTGGGCTTCGACGAGGGAAACAAACTTCTTCCAGGCGCTGCCATCTTGCAGCCATTTTTGAAGTTGCGCACGCGGCGCGTTTGCAACTTTGGTCGCAAGGTCGAGGACCAGATTAACGACATCCGCCGGACCACGACTGTGCAGGACATCGATCGCTTCCGCACGCTCCAGCGCATTACCGACCGTGCGACCCATCGGCTCTTCCATCGCCGTGAGTAGATATGAGATTTTTGTGCCCATCCCTTCGCCAACGCGCAGCATCGCCTCCCCGAGCCACTTCGCTTTATCACGCGTCTTCATGAACGCGCCTTTGCCGAATCGTACGTTGAGCACGAGCCGATCGAGATTTTCCGCCAGCTTCTTGCACATGATGCTGGCGACGATGAGGGGCCGCGACGGCACGGTGCCGGTAACGTCACGCAGCGCGTAAAGTTTTTTGTCGGCCGGACAAATCTCGGCCGTTTGTCCAATTATGAAAACGCCGATGCGTTCGAGCTGTTTGATCGCGCGCGTTCGATCCAGGTTCACATTGAAGCCAGGAATGCTTTCGAGTTTATCAAGCGTGCCACCAGTGATATCCAGACCCCGGCCGGACATCATCGGCACCCAAACTTCATCGCAGGCCAGCAGCGGTGCCAGAACGAGTGAAGTTTTTCCGCCAATTGCGCCGGTCGAATGTTTGTCGACCTTGGGCGGCGAGTTTGGCGGATACTCGAATATCTGGCCGTTCTCCAGCATCGCTTTGGTCAGATGCCACGTTTCCATGTCGCTCATGCCGCGGAAAAAAATTGCCATCGCCAGCGCGCTCATCTAGTAATCGGGGATTTCTCCCCGAGTAAAGCCGGAGATGACCTGTGCGATTTCTTCGGAGGTGAATTCGCCGCCATCGCCGCTTCTTCTCAATCAGCGAGGGAAAGTGCATGATCAAAACGTGGAGTAATGGAGTGGTGGAGTAGCGGAGTAAGGGAATTCAAAGCGAGAGCTTTGCCTCCGCCTTATCATTACTTCATTACTCCAACACTCGATCACTCCACTGCCCGGCTGCTAGAGTCCGATCGGATGCCATGCGGTTTTCATCTCGACGGTATCGAGAATCCAGTACGGGTTTTCCGCGTCGCGGCCGAAGTAATTTACGATGATGCGACGGATGTAGCGCTTGACGTTGATGGCGGAGCCGGCCTGCAATTTCTCGCCGATCTTATCGTCGCCGCTGGCATCGACAATTGCATTGACGTCCATATGATTTGCGAAATGCGGCGTGAGCTCGCTGCGATCGCCTGCGAGAAGATTAAAAACGCCGGCCGGAAGGTCACTCGTCGCGATGATTTCGGAAAAGGTAAGCGGGGCGAGCGCGTTCGCGGTCGAAGCGAGCGCGATGACGCTGTTGCCGCTGGCGATGATTGGGGCAATAACCGACACGATTCCGAGCAAAGCCGGGTCATCGGGCGCCAGCGCGACCAAACCGGCGTAATAAACCAGGCGATCAATCGCGGCCGTTACTTCGCGGCGCGCCCTGGCCCCCGAGCTGTCAACGCGGGCAAGTTCGCTTTCCAATTCACGGCGGCGCCCTTCCAGCATTTCGGCCGCACGATACAAAATTTGGCCGCGCAAATAAGGGCTGCATTTCGTCCAGCCCGGGACTGCATTTCGGGCCGCTCGGACCGCATCGCGAAAATCTTTTCGCGACGCGCGACAGTAGTTAGCCAGCAGATTTCCCTGCGCATCACGCGCAGCAATGACGCGTCTACTTTCACCGCGGGCGAATTTTCCGCCGATGAAAAACTTGTAGGTTTTCTGCACCGCCAGCCGGCGCCTTTGCCTGGGCATGAACTCAGGATTGCGCGCGCGGCGAAAAAAGAAAATGCTAAACACCTATTCGCGGATGAAACAGAGCGATAAAATTTACGTCGCTGGCCACAGCGGGTTGGTCGGCAGCGCCCTTGTCCGTCTGCTCAAGGCACGCGGTTTTAACAATCTGATCACTCGCTCGCGGGCGGAGGTTGATTTGCGAGACGAACGAGTGGTCCGGGATTTTTTCGCAGAGGAAGGGCCGGAGGTGGTGATTCTGGCAGCGGCGAAGGTTGGCGGAATAAAAGTCAATATTGATGCGCCTGTCGAATTCCTAATCGAAAATTTACAGATACAGAACAACGTTATTCGGGCGGCGCACGAGGCCGGAGCGCGCAAACTCCTGTTTATCGGCAGCTCGTGCATCTATCCGAAATTCGCTCCGCAACCAATTCCGGAGACTGCGCTCCTGAGCGGGCCGCTTGAACCAACTAACGAACCGTATGCGATTGCGAAGATTGCCGGCATAAAATTATGTCAGGCCTTTGCGCGCGAGTATGGGGCGAATTTCATCTCGGTCATGTCGACAAATCTTTACGGCCCGGGTGATAATTTCGATCTTGAGACTTCGCACGCGCTAGCCGCACTGTTGCGCAAGGCGCACGAGGCCAAAATGAGCGGAGCCGAGGAGATGACTGTTTGGGGAACGGGCGAGCCGCGCCGGGAATTTCTGCAGGTGGACGACTTGGCGGCGGCAGTTCTCTTCCTGCTCGAGAACTACGATTCGCCGGAAATTATCAATGTTGGTTGTGGCGCAGACATTTCCATTCGGGAATTGGCGGCATTGATTTGCGACGTGGTCGGTTTTCGGGGCGAGTTGAAGTGGGACCGCTCGAAACCGGACGGCACACCGCGCAAATTGCTCGACGTTTCCAGGATTAAAAAGCTCGGCTGGCAGCCAACAATTTCGTTGTGGGACGGCGTCGCCCGTCTCTACGAATGGTTTCTTGATAATTGCACGCCGCAGTCGATGGCAAGTGTGCGATGAAAAAACTCCAGGTGGGCGTCGTCGGCGTCGGTCACATTGGCAGTAATCACGCGCGGATTTATGCTGAGCTGCCGAATGCCGAATTTGTCGCGGTTTTCGATATCGATCTGGCACGTGCTACTGAAATTGCGGCTAAATACAAGACGAAGGTCGCAGTATCCCTCGATGAATTTGCCGAAATGGTCGACGCGGCGTCAGTCGCCACCCCTACTAACGCGCATTTTCCGGTCGCGCGCGATTTGCTTGCGCGCGGCAAACATTTGCTCATCGAAAAACCGATTACCGAAAATACCGCCGACGCACGCGAGCTCGCACAACGCGCGGCCGAAAAACGGCTGGTTTTACAGGTTGGCCATGTCGAACGTTTCAATCCCGTCCTCAGCGCGTTGGAACAGCGCCTGACTCATCCGCGTTTTATCGAAGCGCATCGTCTCTCGCCTTATCCAAATCGCAGCACGGACATCGGTGTTGTGCTCGATTTGATGATTCACGATCTGGAAATCATTTTACATTTGGTGAATTCGACCGTGGAAAACATCGACGCGGTGGGCGTGCCGGTGCTGAGTCGCGGCGAAGATATTGCCAATGCCCGATTACGTTTCGCCAACGGCTGCATCGCCAACATTACCTCCAGTCGCATCAGTCCAGAGCGGATGCGCAAGATTCGGGTCTTCCAGGAGGACGCCTATCTCTCGTTAGATTATCAGGGACAAAGCGGGGAAATTTATCGCCGGGTCAACGGGCGGATCAGGCGCGACCCTGTCGCGATTGAAAAAGAAGAGCCGCTGCGGCAACAGCTCGCTTCCTTCGTCGATTGTGCGCTCAGCGGCGGCGAACCGAAAGTCTCCGGCTCGCACGCTGCCGCCGCCCTCGAGCTTGCAGTCGAAATAACGAAGCGAATCGCGACCACCTAGATGGCAGACGCAACCGTCTATTTCGTTGCCGGCGAACGCAGCGGTGACAACCATGGTGCAGCGTTGCTCAAGGCTCTGCGCACACGCGCGCCGGAAATGGGATTTCTGGGGCGCGGCGGGCCGAAAATGCGCGCTCTAGCCGGCGGGAACTTTCGCGATTGGATCGATGAGACTGCTGTCGTGGGATTATGGGAAGTGATCAAGCGTTATCCTTTTTTCCGAAAGCAATTCCAGGCAACTATTTCGGAGATTGACGCGGCTCGGCCAAGCGCAGTCGTCCTGATCGATTACCCTGGATTTAATTTGCGCCTCGCCCGTGCGCTGCACGTGAAATTCCCGGAGCTGAAAATTATTTACTACATCAGTCCGCAAGTTTGGGCGTGGAACCAGCGCCGCGTTTCGCAAATGGCTCAGTCCATTGATCTGATGCTCTGTATTTTTCCATTCGAACCCGAGCTCTATGAGGCATCGGGTTTGCGCGCGATTTTTGTCGGCCACCCGATGATGTCGGTCATCCCGAGCGAAGTCGAGGGATTCCGAGGCGAAACCCTGAAGCAAATGTCAACAGCACGCGTCGCTCCCAGCCGGAGTAGCGTTTCCGCTCGGGATGACCAGCTTGTCGGTTTATTTCCCGGCAGTCGCGAGCGCGAAGTGAACAAGATTTTCCCGGTCATGCGCCAAGCGGCCGTGGAATTGTCGCATCAAGATCACGATCTGCGTTTCGTCATTTCTGCTGTATCCGAACCATTGGCGGAACTCATTCGCGCCGATCTTTATGGCAAGCACGCCACCGGAAAGTTTTCCATCGTCACGGGCGACGCCCGCTCCTTAATGGCGCGGGTAAATGTCGGAATGGTTGCCTCCGGCACGGCCACGCTCGAAGCTGCGCTTTCGGCGTTGCCTTTCGTCCTGATTTATCGGGTGGCGTGGCTTACCTATCTGGCTGCGCGGCTAGTGGTGAAAGTAAAATATTTAGGAATGCCAAATGTGCTCGCCAATCGCGAGATTGTTCCCGAATTTATTCAGCACAAAGCACAACCGCGCGCGATCGCCGCAGCGGTGCGGCGCTTGCTCGCCGACAAAACGGAGCGCGCGCGCATGCTCGCGGATTTTGCAAATGTCGCTCAGAAACTCGGTCGGGGCGAGGCCAGCGCGAATGCAGCCGAGGCAATCGTGACCGAATTGTGCCACGCAGGATGAGAAATATTTGGGACATTTCGGGGCCGCTGACGAATGATCTCGCCCCTTGGCCCGGGGATACGCCATTTCGATATGAACTGACGTGGCGTCTCAGCGAAACATGTCCGGTCAATGTCGGTGCATTGAGCATGAGCGCGCACAACGGAACGCACGCGGACGCGCCATTTCATTTCGACGAAAAAGGGGCCGCTATCGATTCCGTTCCACTCGAAAATTACATTGGACCAGCGGTCGTGATCGATCTCGCAGGCAGGTTTTCCCGAACTCAGGTGTCTATCGGCGTTGTTGATTTGGAACATGCGCGTTCGCAAATCGCCGATACGCGCCGGGTCCTCCTGAAAACGAATTGTTTTCCGGATCCGACACGATTTCCGGATTGGATTCCGGTTCTGAAACCCGAGGCGATCGCCTGGTTGAGCGAGCTGCGCGTTTTCTTGCTTGGCGTCGATGTTCCTTCAGTCGATCCGATCGAGGCGAAAGTTTTGGCGAATCATCATGCTCTCGCAACCGGAAAAATTGCCATCATTGAGTCACTCGATCTGAGCGAGATAGAAGCGGGAATTTACCAATTTGTCGCACTGCCGCTGAAGATTGTCGGTGGCGATGCTGCGCCGGTGCGCGCTCTGCTTTGGCGCGACTAGGCGATGAGCCAGATCGCGTCGGTTAGGACAGGCCAAAATCGGCGAATGCTGCTAATCGTTAGCATGCTAACGGTTTGTTTTTTTTCGGTCTCGAACCTGCCTTGGACTCTCGACGATTACGATCAGGCGAAACAGGCCTTTGTCTCCTTTCAAATGGTCGGGCAACAGCGCTGGCTCTATCAGACGACGCCGGACGAAGGAATGGGAGCGCGCGGGGGCCGTCATTCGTCGCATCATATCAATAGTAAACCGCCCGCGGTCGCATGGGCTTCCGCCGCGCTCTATCAAATCACGCGCTCGTGGGATTTTGCCTGGCGGTTTCCTTCTTTCGTTGCCGCGATTGCGCTGGCAGTTTTGGTTTTTCGCGGCGCCCAAACCTTTGGTGATTTGCCCGCGCTGTGCGCGCTGGCGGCATTTGGTCTGAATTTGTTGAGCGTTCGGTTGGCGACGCTGGTGCGAACGGACATGCCGCTCGCGCTCATTACTTTCGCGGTCGGATTATTGATGTTTGAAAAAATCCGGACGCGAACGTCGTGGACGACGCGCGATCAAATTGCGCTCGTTGTCGTGCTGGCCGCGGCGATGCTCGTTAAGGGTCCAATCGTTTGGGCGTTTGTCCTCCCCCCACTCATTCTTTATCAATTGCGACGGCACTGGCGTCCCGATTTTCCGAGTGCGTGGAGCGGATGGAGCCCCTGGGTTGCCTCTTTCGCGTTGTTCTGTCTCTGGTTGATCTTAGGGATCCGTTTTATCGATGGATTTTACGAAGATGTTATTCTAAACGAATTCGGCGCTCGCTTTCACGAGGGCATTCATCGGTCGCAACCGTTGCTCTTTTACATCCCGCATCTCCTGCAAAAATTCGCGCCTTGGAGTTTACTCAACATCGGTTTGCTCGTGGTCGCTTTGCGCAAAACGAAAGCGGCAACTGGAAAGTGGCTGGGGAATTTCTCTCCGGAGATGTTCTGGCTGATCACGTGGGCGCTTGGCGGCATCGTGGTGATGTCATTGGTTTCATCGAAGCGAGTGGACCGAATCTTCCCAGCCGTTCCTCCGCTTTGCATGCTCCTAGCTGCGCAAATTAAGGCGGTCATGGAAAGCAATGGTGTGCGCGTTCGCCGCATCATCGCGTCCGCAATCATCTTCGCCGCAATTTTTACCGGTACGTATGCCGCGATGCGAGTGATCGGCGGTTACCGCTACGATCGCGATGCCCTGGTGAAATTTGGCCGTGAAGTTCGCCGGATCGCCACGGCTGAACATTTGCGTTACGAAATCCTCCCGGGTCGTGACGAAAGTCTGCTTTTGTATTTGCAGCGCCCGCGTTTCTACACCCGCATCGAGACGATTGCGGCGTCGCCAGGCTTGGACGCGCTCGTTGTTCCAATCGATGAAGAGCCCTGGCGTTCGGGCAAATTTCCCTATCGCGTCACCGTCGAAAAAAAGAGCGAACATCCATCAAGTTATGGGTTCCTGACACTCCCGCGCAGATAAGCTCGACTTTCTCCCATAAGCTCTTACTCTCGTTAGTTGGTGGAGTTTCCGAAAGCCGAACTCGAAACTTTGTGGGCGCCGTGGCGCTTTGAGTACTTCGAGAAATCGGGCACGCCCGATTTCCTGTCTGAGGCCGCACGCGCCAGTGATGACGTCGCCCATCTCGTCCTCGTGCGCCGGAAAAATTCGTTTCTGATAATGAATCGTTATCCCTACACCGTCGGGCACCTGATGGCGGTGCCGTATCGAAAAGTGGGCGAGCTGCGCGATCTCGGTGAAAATGAAGTCGGCGAACTTTTTTCACTCGTGGTGCGTGCTCAAGAACTGCTGCGGCAGGTTACGAAAGCGCAGGGATTCAACATCGGGATCAACGTCGGCGAATGCGCGGGAGCAGGCGTGCCCGATTACCTGCACATACACATCGTGCCGCGCTGGAGTGGCGACACCAATTTCATGCCGATGCTTTCAGGAACGCGCGTGCTCTCGCAAGGATTGCACGATCTCTACCAAAAGTTCAAGGCGGCGCAGACGGCGTCGGATGCAGCTAGATGAACACCTGGATCGAAGGTCCGCCGCGGCGAGAGAAGCGTGGGATGGGATGTGTCGGCAAAGGTTGTTTGATTTTGGCTTGCTTCATTGTGTTCCTGATCATCGCTGGCGCAATCGGCGTGTATTTTGGAACGCGAACGTATTCCGCTCTGCTGCACGGTTTCTCTTGGGCGAATAAAACACACGTCCTCGCGCAAGAACCCTCTCCGGTGCCGCAATTCGAAACGACCGACGAAAATATGGCGGCGGCAGAACGGAAATGGAAAGATTTTAAGAACGCTCGCAATCAGCCTGCACATATCGAACTAACCGCGGACGACTTGAACAATCTGATCGCGGAAAACCGACACGCTCGCGGGAAGGCGTTCGTCGCGATCGAGGGCAATCGTTTGCGCATCCAGACGAGCGTGCCCTTGAACGAATTTGTCGGACATGGCCGCTATTATTTGAATGGCGACATTGTGGTTGAAAGCGATGGGCCGCAATCCCTGGAGAGTCCGCGCCTGAGCAGTATCACCGTCAATAACGAGCCGGTGCCCTCAGATGTGCTCGATTGGAAATATCGCGCCCGCCCGCTACGAGACTATCTTCGCGAATTCCGTAGCAGCTATGGCAGTGGATCGATCGATATTCGCGATGGCAAATTGATTATCGACCGGCGCGGCAGCGATTAAATCAGGCCGACCTGAGCGCTGAGGAAGAGGCGCACGTCCGCACGAGGTTACATTCTGGTGTTGCACCTGCAACACAGGAATGTTGACTCGAAATTTGCGACGTTCGGCTCGGGAAAAAGCTTGCGGCTGATTGAAAATCGGGTGTTTGAGGCAATCCAGAAATACGGACTTCACATTTATGTGTTGCAGGTGCAACGCTCAAATGTTAACTTGCCTACGGTTGCATGATCTCGCGCGCGAAGACATTTAGCTGACCATCTTCTTGTTTCCGTACTTCGGTAACCTCGAAGGGACGAACCTCATCGCGGCTCACGACTGAGCCTGGCTTGGGGGGAACGTAACCAGTCGGATACTCGACAATGATGCGAGTGGAATTTCCACCGGTGAGAAACATCACGGAATCCGGCATGCGCGAGCGTGGCCGCAACACCGCTTTATTGGCATCGGCAAAATTCACAACAAATTGCCCTTTCAAATAAGTTCGTTCTCCGGAGAGGCCGCGATCGGCGACTTGACCGAGATCAGCTGCTCCAATCAGACGACCAACCGGCATTTTGCCCGGTGCATACGTTTTCCAATTTCCGCCACCAGCAGTCGAGGCCAGCGCGGCGCCATCAGCGGGAAGCGCCGCAGGCGCACTCGGATTTGGGGTCGAACCTGATTCCGCGAGCTTTTGCGGCGGCGAAGTCGATAATGTGGGAGCCGGACTGTTGATTTTTGCGACTTGTATCGGCGTGGCGCTTGGTGTCGCTGTCGATTTTTGATTTTTCGTGATTCTTCCGGCTTTCCCGGCGGGCGTTGGCTTTGTTCCTTTCGACGGCAGCAGCGGTGGGGTGCTTGCCGGCGTTTCAATTGGTAAGGCCTGTTCTACTCGGACAAGTTGATTCTCGCTGGGTGGTGGCGTGCCGCTGGGCGTGATTCCAGGAATGGCAATCGATCCAGACGATGCTGGTTCATTTTGGCGCAACTGTGCGTATCGATCTTCGGCGGTGCGCAACGCCTCGCGTTTAAACAAAGGCCAACCGGCCGCGAGGTTTAGATCCAGCGGAGGCTCCAGAGTGAAGGTTCCGTTGCCGCGAGTGACGGTGTAGGTTCCGTAAAGCAGAGGCATTGCCGTGATCAGAACACGGCCATCAGCGCTGCGATCGGCGTGAATCACTGCCGAAATATCGTGAGTTCGCTCGAGCTTAATTTCCAGACCAGGCGCAAGGGTTTGGCGCATGAGCGGGATATCGCGCCGATCCGCCGGGTAAACGTGCTCGAGCAGCACTTCCCCGTTATCGATGGCGGCAGCAAGCGCCACCATACCGGAAGTGAAAACGTCGGCCGCGCCAAGTTGGTGGACGTCGATAATACGAAAGCGACCGACAACGTATGGAACGAGCCCGTGCACTTGCTGAAAATTGCGAATGTAATTGCGTGCCAACTCGCTGTTCGTCTTGGATAATTCCGCTTCGCCCAGCGGCGTGTACCGATCATGCAATTGTTTGGGATTGAGAAACTCGCCGGCCGGGGCGGCAGTCAACTCAAATCGCCGCGGCGGATCAATGCGATGCAGTTTCTTTAATAACCGATAACTGTCAGGCCGTTCCGGTTGCCAGAAAACATAAAAACTTGCCAACCAGGCCGCGAAGGCGAAGGCGGTTAGAAAAAGAATTGCCAGCGTCCAGGCGAAATAATTCGTCCGCTGCCGGGGACGGCCATAAGGTGTTTCGTAGCGAAAAAATTCCTGTGCCATCAGCGAAATTCACTCACTTTAGAGTGGGCGCGCCGGCTCGAAGGAGGAACCGCAACCGCAGGTCCGCGCGGCATTCGGATTAACGATTTGAAAACCAGCGCCAGTGAGCGCATCGTGATAATCCAGGGTCGATCCGCGCAGCAACTGCGCGCTCTCTTCATCGACAAAAAATTTCACTCCGTCGCGTTCGATTACGGCATCGCCCGGACGAGCGGCTCCCAGCGTCATCTCGTATTGCAGACCGGAACAACCGCCCTTTGCAATCCCGATGCGCAATCCTTTTTCCGCGGCCTGCCCGCCTACGAGCGTTCGTAATTGCCGCACCGCGCTTTCGGTAATTTCAATCATTCACTCCAGGAAACGTACGATCCACCCCTCTTAAGTCAATCAGCACGCGCCTTGCCTTGCCTGGACGAAAAATGTCCCAAATACGCCGGTTCACAAATTCTCTCGCATTCAGAAATCGAAAACTTGTCCTGAGCGGGCGAAGCGAGTCGAATGGGATGTACAAAAGGTTTCAAAAGTGAGATTAGCAATGCAAATTTCTGTAGAATGCCCTCATCCCAACCTTCTCCCCCGTCGAGGAGAAGGAACTACCTCTCCCCTTCGGGCGAGGGTTGGGGCGAAGGGTTCGGCTTTTGCAACCCCTTATAAAATCAGAAGTACCAATGAGTCGGATTAAGCTTCTACCCGAAACTCTCGCCAGCCAGGTGGCGGCCGGCGAAGTGGTTGAACGCCCCGCTTCCGTCGTGAAGGAACTGGTTGAGAACAGCATTGACGCGATCTTGCGGCCATTAGCACGCTTGGTTTTCGGGGCGAAGCGTTGCCGAGCATCGCGAGCGTTTCACGTTTCCGGCTGAGCACTCGCGAGCCCGGCGCGGCCGCCGGCACAGAAATTCTGGTAAACGGCGGACGGATCGAGACGGTTCGCGACGGCGGCGACGCACCTGGGACGCAGATTGAAGTGCGTTCGTTGTTTTACAATGTGCCGGCCCGCCGAAAATTTCTGCGCTCCGAAACGACAGAAGCGCGAAACATCGAGCACCAATTCTTTCTGCAGGCATTGGCCCATCCCGAAATTGGCTTTAGCCTGGTGCGGGAAGGTAAAATCGCGCTGCAATTGCCGATAACGACTTCGCTACTCGAGCGAATCCGCGATCTCTATGGCGCCGAGTTCCTCGACGATTTGCTCGAAATTTTCGCGCGCGATCGGGGCGGCGTCCATGTTCGGGGCTGGATCGGTCGCGCCGGGGTGAGCCGGCAAACGCGAGCACAACAATTCGTCTTTGTTAACGGACGCGCGATTGAGAGCGGCATTCTCTCCACTGCCTTGCGCGAAGGTTACCACACCGCTCTCATGCGAGGGCAGTTTCCGGTGACGTTCCTATTCGTCGATCTCGACCCGCGCGAAGTGGACGTGAACGTCCACCCGGCAAAGCGCGAAGTTCGTTTTCGTGATCCGGCCGGGGTCCGCGAGGCAGTTGTCGAAGCGGTGCAGCGCACGCTCGAAAGCGGTCGCATTGATTGGCGGGAGAGATTTCGTGCGCCGGCCGCAGCCTCGACGGTATTGCCGCCGGGGCCTGCTGTCACTTCGGGTGGAGGGACGGCCTCCGTGTCGTCCCAAATCGCTGGAGGGACGGCCGCTGTGTCGTCGCAAATCTCATCAGCAGCAGAGCCCCCGCCTCCTCTTGGGAAGACAGCTTCTTCGTTTGAAATAATGGGACGGGACAGCGCCCGTCCCTCCACTTTTGCGTCTGCGCCAACACCGCAACCCGATCAACAATTCCAAATCATCGGCGTCCTCAACCGTCTTTACGTGCTGATGGAAAATTCAGACGGG
>QHRJ01000056.1 GCA_003220075.1 Verrucomicrobiota bacterium | reverse complement strand
GTACTCTGCCTTCATCCGCCTCCCGGTATCATTCACGTGAACCGCATCGACAAAGATCTGATTGTCCTTTCCCGTCATCAGCTTGTCGATATCCACGAACAGGAGCCGATCATGGTTCGCGGCGATGGATCTCAACACTTCGTTCAATTGATCGATATGCTGGAAGCGGAGATGACTGTAACGTTCATCCGTCGAGCGGGGCATTGTCGTGAGAACGACTTTGATCTGCCGCGCATTAGCAACATCGATGATGGTTTCGATGTTACGTCGAAAGACCCCGAGCTCACGCGCATTCAGCGCACGTTCAGGCACTTTCCGGTGGATCTGCGAGGCGGTTTCTACGAACATCCACTCCGGATTTGGGTTCAGGTAAAACTTCAACGCCCGGTAGGGAACGCTTACTCGAAGGATGTATCTATCCCAAATCCGCGGCTGCTGAAAGACCTTCAGGTGATGTGAATAGTCACCTCTAAACTCTGCCTCGGAGGCACGCGCGTGCTCATCGTTTGCAGCTTGATGAATGACAACATAGTCAGGGGCAAAGTCAATGACGTTCAAGACAAAATTCACGAGAACATGCGCGCTCGTATAGAAGCCGTGGGCAAAGTTCATCACTTCGAATCGATTGGACTGAGCCGCAACTCTGGCATTGAGGTATTCTTCCAACATGGCGGGGTAGCCATCGGCAGTTGTCGACGCGCCGAGAGCGGCAATGCGAATAACCCCTGGGGGCTTGGCGTAGGCAAAGTCACGACCGAGAAAGCCGAAGTTATTGAAGATACTTAGGTTCCCGGTGGAAGTTTTAAACGAATCGACGTCCTCAAGTTGCCGCGAATTAAGATTTGAGAAGTACCAGCCGAGCACCTGGTTGTCGGTTGTTGATGGTATGCCGTTGAACTGAAGGAAGGGATGGCCAGTGAGTTTCCGGAGTTCGTCATAGGTCCAGGCGGCCCTACGTGCTAGACTGACTTCCTTGTTTGAGAAGAACAGCTTCACGGCAGCACGGGCACCGAGTTCTACTGAGATTAGAAAGAGCAGGTTAATCAAGACGAAGTAAACCCAAGTCTGGCGTAAACGGCCGAAGAAACTATAAAGGCTGATG
This sequence comes from Verrucomicrobiota bacterium, assembly GCA_003220075.1. GTDB lineage: Bacteria > Verrucomicrobiota > Verrucomicrobiia > Chthoniobacterales > UBA10450 > AV69. The sequence goes on along the minus strand of QHRJ01000056.1, from coordinate 2,482 downwards.
GACATCAGAAGTAATGAGGCGATCCACAGGATCACTCTCTCACCTTGAAAGAGGTACAGCATTGCGAAGAATCTCTCGAATATCGGCGGTGCGATGAGAAGGCTGATTATGAGAGCGTAACCGCTCACGAATTTTCTGAAGGCGTCCATAGTCCGCTCAACGGCTGCCCATGTCTTTGTTCTCCTGGTGATCAAACCAGCGCATAACCGCCAATCTTGAGGCGTTGCAACATTACCTTGAATTCATCGCTCATAAGATATTCCTCTTCCTCGTTAACAATCGGGTGTGTCATGAGTTCCACATTGCTTGACTTCGCCAAGGCCGCGACTCGATCCAGTTTTTTTCCCTGAATGCACTGAGTCAGGTCGAAAAAATAATCCGTAAGACGATATCGACAAGCTAACCAGCGATCGACCAGCCAGCGGTAGGTTCGGTTCAACATGCTTTTTTCGCCAGGCCAGAAAGAAAAGTTGCGGCGCATTTTCATGCCAGCGGGGATCATGCTGCTGAAAAGAACGTTAGCACAAAGATGCATGTGATGATGTCCGTCGATGTGGGACGGCGATTTCTCAAATAATCGCATGAACTCCTCAACCTGTGCGTGGTAGCAATAAGCGAAAGCTCTTCGAAGAAACGGGTTATATAAAAGCTGTGCATACTTTCCGCGCTTCAAGAATCTAATTATCCGCCCATGGTGCTCCTTTAGTGTTTCGGAACAGCTCTTGTCCGTGAATTCTTCAGAAAAATTAAGATGCAGCCCGACATCATCTAATTCGTAGTCTTTTGCCAGTCTCGCGGCCCGCTTGGAATCCTGCATAAGAACCATGGCACTGACAGAAGTGATCCTCCTCTCTCTATAGCATTTCAAGGCGGCATCGGTCTCCACCACAGAACGGCCCCAGTCATCCGCATTGATGATGAGCATTGTGACGAGGCAGAACGTAAATCGTTACAACGTTACAACGGTGGAAGATCGGAGGTCAGAGGACGCAAGACAGATGACGGAGATCAGCTCCGTAGGAGCGGCAGGTCTATAGCTGTCGCTCGTCAACAGACCAAAAGCTCCGTTCGGAGCGGAATGTTTAGGGTCATTGATACTCTGACAGCCACATAACCACCGAGCCAGCCGGTGAATCGGCCAACGGCTGATTCGATCCTCACGATTCGAGTTTCATTCACGGGACTGGGCTGGGGAGGGTTGAGCTAAATCGGGCAGAACCTTAAAACTATCCACACGCTTGAACGTCAACAGGGATTTAAAGATGATCCCCAGCTTGCGTATCTGTTCCCTGCGGTGGAAGGCCATGAGTTCGTTCGAAACAGATCTATCAATCCCTCGCAGCATTGCCCATCCATAACCCAAACCCAGCGAAAGGCCTCCCAGAAGATAGGGCCGCTTGGTCATTCGATAGGCAACTCGAAAAAGTTCCCAGAGAGGATGTCCACCAAGGTAGTAGTCTCTCGCTCCGTAGTCGAACAGGGCGGCAAGGGCACCGCGGGCCGCAGTTCCCAGATGCCTGTGGTGAAAGAAGGACTTCTCCCGAAAGGACTTGGTCTTCCAGCCCATCATGCGTGCGGTTGTAACCGCGACCCAATCTACTCCTCCAGCCTTGTTCGGTTTGAATCCGCCGATCTCCTCAAAGCAGCGCTTCCGAAACAACTGGCATCCGCCGGCAACATGATAATGTCCTTCGAAACTATGACGGTCGGAGCTGTAGCCTTCCTCGACGAAGATGGACCCCGCGACTCCGAGGTTCTCGTCTTCCATGAATTTTCTAAGAAGGAACTCCAAATAATCTGCCTCAAAGGAAATATCCGCATCGAGATTGCCCACAACCTCAGAGCCGAGTACTCTGACGCTTTCGTAGCCGGCGTTGAACGCGTGCACTTTGCCCGCAAAGTTCCGGTCTTGGCGGGCCGATCTTTGGATCATCTCTATCCACGGATATTTTAGAAGATAACGACTCACGATCGCGGCAGTCGCGTCGGTCGATCCATCGTCCACAATCACCCACCTCATCGGCAAGACTGTTTGGCTGATCACGGATTCGATGGTCTTCTTGATGAAAGCCTCTTCATTATGTGCCGGAGTGATGAGGACGAAGCGCGGGAGGAGGCCGCGGTCTTGCCCATTCATTCTCACGCTGGTATTGCCTTTGATATCAACGCTGCTCATCACTCCGTGATCTCCGAGGCTTGCTCGCGACCCGCATGTGTGGCCGCTGAGTCGCCTAACAGCTCCGCGTAGAAACCAAGAAATCTGTCCTTCTCCGCTTGCCAGGAAAGGCGTGCCAGAGATTTTCGGGATTCGGCCAAACGTTTGAATACTTCGGCGGGATTGCGCCAAACAAGCCGAATGGCCTCCGCAAGTGAAGCTTCATTTCCCGGTTCAAAGTAAAACAGACAATCCTCCGGCAAATACTTACGGATTGTGCAGGTCCGGGGCGACACCACGGGAAGTCCCTGGCTGAGGTACTCGACG
>QHRJ01000030.1 GCA_003220075.1 Verrucomicrobiota bacterium | reverse complement strand
CAGGCTCCGGGCTTTGAAACGCCCCGTTGTTTTGAAATTTCACAAAAGTTTCCTGCACCACATCACGCGCTCGTTCCCGGTCGCCGGTAATGCGCGTCGCGAATTGCAACAACGGAATTTCAAATCTTCGCAGCAGGACCTGCATTCGCTTCGAGTCCGCGTTCGCGTCACCGTCGGGCATTTGGCTTAGAAGTTTAACGGGCGAGCCGGGGAAAACTTAGGATTTTTTATGTCTTAATGCCGTCATAGAAAGCGCCGCCGCGGATTCCGGGGAGCACAGGCTGCCAGCCTGTTCTTTTCGGCAGCTTGCCGAAAAGTGTTCTCTGGGTGGCGCACGCGTCTCGCGTGTTGGTTTCGGCGTCCCGCCGAAACAATCTTTTCTGACATACAAGCTTGCGCTCCGATTCAGCGCGCGACAGAAAGTTCACGATGGCGCGGACGCCATCGCCAGACACGCGAGACGCGTGCGCTACCCAGAACCAGAATCGCGGGCTCGCGCGACGAAATTTGGCGTTGAGCATCCAGCATTCAGGATTCAGCATCAAGCGAGCACTGTTCTATGAACCTGAAAACGTATCTGATCGCGCGACAAAGGATGATCGATCGCGCGCTGGATCGTTTTCTGCCAAAGGAAAATGCAGTGCCGCCGACCATCCACAAAGCGATGCGCTATTCACTTTTCGCTGGCGGCAAAAGATTGCGCCCGATTCTTTGCCTCGCCGCCGCCGAAGGTTGCAAAGGGAAGGTGACGGAGGCGCTTCCATTAGCCTGCGCGATGGAATGCATCCACACCTATTCGCTGGTGCACGATGACTTGCCGAGCATGGACAATGACGATTTCCGGCGCGGTCGCGCGACCTGCCACAAAGTTTTCGGTGATGGTATCGCCATCCTTGCGGGCGATGCATTGCTCACCGTCGCGTTCGAAATTGCCAGCCGCGCCAAACCGACACGACGCTATTCCATGTCGAAAATGTTTCGCGAGATATCGACCGCGGCCGGCAGCCGGAAACTCATTGCCGGTCAGGTAGCTGATCTTGAAGCGGAAGGAAAAAAAGTCTCGCGCGCTGAACTTCGTTACATTCACGAAAATAAAACCGCTGCCATGATCACAACTTCCGTTCGTCTGGGTGCGATGAGTGCAAACGCCGACCCAAAAAAAATGCGCGCAATTACAAAGTTCGGTTACGCGCTCGGCTTGGCTTTTCAAGTGATCGACGACATTCTAGACGTCACGCAGACGAGCGAGAAGCTCGGTAAAAGCGCTGGCAAAGATGTCGCTGCCCAGAAGGCGACCTATCCCGCGGTAATTGGGCTGGAGGGATCGCGCGCGGAAGCGAAGCGGCTGACAAACACTGCGCAAAACGCGCTCAAGATTTTTGGTAAAGAAGCTGAGCCGTTGCGGGAACTCGCGAACTACCTGCTCGTGCGCGAATACTGACTCCGCCGGCTTTTTCTTGGGAGCGCAGGCTGCCGGGTAGCGCACGCGTCTCGCGTGTTGGTTTCGGCGTCTCGCCGAAACAATCTTTGCGATAATACCAAGCTAGAGAGCAAAGTCCGCGATGGCGGGACACCATCGCCAGCACGCGAGACGCGTGCGCTACCCGGCAGCCTGCGCTCCTCAGAACAAGAATCACGCGAGCGCGAGATTGGGATCGATCTCCTCCGCCAAATTGGAAACGATTCCATTTTCCAATCGTAACATCGCGGCGAACGCGATCATAGCTGCGTTGTCGGTGCACAACCAAGGTTTAGCGACAAGGAGTTCGATTCCATTTTTCTGGCAGGCCGCGCGCAAATCTTCTCGCAACGCGCGATTGCAACTAACTCCGCCGCTCAATGTCAGACGTCGCGATTTAGTTTGTTGTAGCGCGCGCAAGCTTTTTTCGCGCAAAATGTCGATGACCACCTGTTGAAATGACGCGCAGAGATCCGCCAGCACGTCATCCCGAGCGTCAGTCGAGGGATCCCGATGCGTTACCTTAAAGCTTTCGCCACGGGATCCCTCGACTTCGCTCGGGATGACGACCTTCGGCAACAAATAGCGCACTGCAGTTTTCAATCCGCTGAAGCTAAAATTCAGATCGCCGGAGTTCAGCATGCTCCGCGGAAGATCGAATTTTTTCGCGTCACCTTTTTGCGCGCGCATTTCAATCTCTGGTCCGCCCGGATAACCGAGCCCGAGCAATTTCGCGACCTTATCGAACGCTTCTCCGGCAGCGTCATCGAGAGTGCGCCCAAGGATTTCGTAGTCGCCAACGCCACGCACATTTACCAGCAGGGTGTGTCCGCCGCTCACAATCAGCGCAACATTCGGTTCAATTTTTTCGCGACCGAAAAACGGCGAGAGCAAATGTCCTTCGAGATGATTGATCGCGAGAAATGGTTTGCCGGCGCCGATGGCCAGACCTTTCGCCGCCGAATTTCCGACAAGTAACGAGCTGGCCAATCCGGGCCCACTTGTGGCTGCGAAGGCGTCCATTTCATCCATCGCAATCCCGGCCGACGCGACCGCGCGCTCGAGCAAGCGCGGCAGCTGCGCCAGATGATTGCGCGATGCGACTTCCGGAACAACGCCGCCGAATTTTTCGTGCTCGGCAATTTGCGATGCCACTTCGCTGGCGAGCAGCTCCGAGCCGGAACCGTTGCGGCGCAAGATCGCGAGTGCGGTTTCATCGCAGGATGTTTCAATTGCAAGAATTGTCATAATGCACTCGTCATCCGGAGCGAAACCGCCGGTCCGGCTCGGACGGAGGGATTCCGATGAAGTTACCTTAATGCTTTCGCATCGGGATCGCTCAACTTCGCTCGGGATGACGAATTATTTCTTCGCCTCGCTTTTCGGCGAATTTTCCTGCGCGTAAATCATGACACCTTTGAGCGCATCGATCGCGCGCAGCATCTGCGGATCGCGCGAACGAATCTGGGTTTTCTCGTCGTCGGTTTTGGTATCACTGTTTCGCGCAACAAAAAGCGCATGTTCCTGTTCCGCCGTCATCGGCACCGGAATGTTCGGCGTGACTCCGTTGCCGTGGATGACCTGCTTGCCCGGGGTGTAATATTTCGCGGTGGTGAAACGCAACGCCGATCCATCGGGCAGTTGCAAAACATTTTGCACCGATCCTTTCCCGAAAGTTGTTTCGCCAACAAGGATGGCGCGTTTCAAGTCCTTTAGCGCCCCTGACACAATCTCGGCGCCGCTGGCGCTGCCCTCGTTGACCAACACCGCCAGTGGAAAATGGGGGCGCTCTTTTGCGGTGGACGAAGTCGTGTACTCACGCTCTTGCGATGCCGCGCGGCCCTGAGTGGAAACCACTGTTGTGTTCGGTGGCAGGAACTGGGCGCAGACATCGACCGCGCTGTTGAGCAAGCCGCCGGGGTTATTTCGCAAATCCAGAATCAGCGCCTGCATTCCTTGTTTCTGCATTTCGTCGAGCGCTTTGGCTAACTCCTCGGCCGTTGGTTCGTTAAACTGCACCACCCGCACGTAGCCGACCTTGAATGCGCCAGTCAGCTCCCTATCGAGGAGATGCGCATTCTTCACGCTCTGCACCTTGACTTCGGCGCGCTCGAGCACGTAATCCTTAACTTCTTTGCTGGACGGTCTAAGAATCGTTAGGGTTGCTTTCTGATCAGGTTTGCCACGCAGCAGATTGACCGCCTGTTGCAATTCCAATCTCTCGGTCGACGTGCCATTAATTTTCAAAATCTGATCGCCCGCCAGAATTCCCGCCTTCGCCGCCGGGGTATCTTCCATCGGTGTGACGACGGTGAGGACACCATTCTTGCTCGAAACTTCGATACCGAGTCCATTGAATCGGCTGCGGGTATCGTCCTGCATGTCGCGAAAATCATCTGGCTCCATGAACTGGCTGTGCGGATCGAGCGAGGCCAGCATGCCCTTCATCGCAGCATAGACGAGATCGTGATAGCTCGTCTTGTTGCCATCGACATAATCCTGCCGCAGCAACTGTATCGCCTTGGCGAAAACCGCGATCTGCGCGTAACCACTATCAGGATCGTTTTCCGCCGCGTGTGCGGTGAAGAGCCGCAACGCCAGTAGCCCGTTGATGAGCGCGAGCAACGCCAGCACAATAAGAAGGAATCGACGTTTCATGAAGACCTTGATTTTCGCTCAGGGCGAAATTTTTGGCAACGGTCAACCCATTCGTTAACGTCCCGCCTTAGCCTTTTGATGAAACGACTTCTCCTGCTCATTCTTTGCGCGATCGTGCCGACGTTCAATGCTGCGCAAAACACCGATGCCGATTTCGGCGCAGTGGCGGAAGAATTCATAAAAGGTTACCTGAACGCGCGCCCCCTTCTCGCAACCCGGCTTGGTTTTCATGAATATGATGGCCGGGCAGATGATTTCAGCCGGCTTGCCCTCGATGCCGAATTGCAGCGTCTCCGCCGTTTTGAGGACCGGCTGCGGAAATTCGAGGCCGAGGAATTGAATGCGCGCAATGGAATCGACTTACGCATCTTGCAGGCTGCAATCGCAAACGAGCTTTTCGAATTTCAGGATGTGCACAAGTTCGAACGCAACCCCATGACCTATGCGCACTGCGCCGATTTGAACATCTACATCGCGCGCAATTTCGCGCCGCTGGAAGACCGGGTTCGCAGTCTGATCCAGATCGAAGCCCAAATCCCGAATATTCTCACCGCCGGCAAAACAAATCTGGAGGCGGTTTTGCCCAGACCGCACGTCGAACTCGCCATTCAGATCGCACGCGGCTCCGCCGATTTTCTGCGTAAGGACATGGTGAGTGCGGTCGACGCCGTGAAGGACCAGGAGTTGCGCGGCAATTTCATCGATGCCAATCGCAGGGCCGCCACCGCGCTCAGCGATTTCGCCAACTGGCTGGAGAAAGACGAACTGCCGAAGGCGACGCCAAACTTCGCCTTGGGCGAGGCGAAATATCAACGCTGGCTAACAGAAACTGAGTTGGTCGATTTGCCGCCGGCCAAGATTCTCGAGATCGGACTGGCAAAATTAAAAGAGGAGCAACAAGTATTCGCCGATTCCGCCAAAATCATCGATCCGAATAAATCGCCCGCGGATGTATTCAAGGAAATCCAGAAAGATCACCCAAGCGCCGACAAATTGATTCCGGACATTGCGAAGAACTTAGATCAAATCCGTGGTTACGTCACCGAGCACAAAATTGTCGGCATTCCGCCGAATTCCAAGGCCGCGCAGGTAAAAGAAACACCGCAATATGATCGGGCCACCTCGTTTGCCTCGATGGATACGCCGGGACCGTTCGAGAAAAAAGCGACCGAAGCATTTTATTATGTTACTCCGGTTGAGCCGAACTGGAGCGAGCAGCAAAAGGAAGAATGGCTCACCTCATTCAACTACTACACTGCGGATGTGACTTCGATCCACGAGGCCTACCCCGGCCATTATGTGCAGTTCCTCCGTTTGAATGCCTCGAGCGCGAACAAGATTGAGAAGATTTTCGGCAGCTACGCCTTCATTGAAGGCTGGGCGCATTACTGCGAGCAAATGATGCTCGATCAGAGTTTCGGCGGGCCCAGAAAACCGCCGGGGACGGCTGAGGAACAAAAACGTGCGGCCAAATATAGAATGGCACAGGCGTCGGAAGCGTTACTGCGGCTCTGCCGCCTCTGCGTTTCGGTGAAAATGCACACTCAAGGGATGTCGGTTGATGAGGCGACCAAATTCTTTCGCGAAAATTGCTACTACGAAGAAAAGCCGGCGCGCACTGAAGCGATGCGCGGCGCCTTCGATTACGGCTACTTGAATTACAGTCTCGGCAAATTGCAGATATTGAAATTGCGCGAGGATTACAAGGCGCAGCACGGTGCCGATTTCTCGTTAGAACAATTTCATAATCAGCTGCTCGATCACGGCATGCCGCCGATTCGTTTGCTGCGCGAGATTCTGATCAAAGACAAGGCGAAGTGGGATGATGTGTTGTGAGAATGGAGTGATGGAGTAGTGGAGTATGGGCAGCGGCTTTTGCCACGCTACCCAACACTCCACTACTGCAGTTCTTCTTCCTCCCCTTGCAGCAACTCCGGCAACAAAGGTTGCGGGTTGCTCGGCAACTCTTCCACATCGCGCAGCTTTTTCGTGATCGCGCGGGAGCGCACCGCGACCTTATCCATGTCGCTGGCGGCTTGATCGAGCTTATCTTTGACCTTGGAAAGGGAGTCGCCAAACTTGGCGAACTCGGTCTTGACTCCAGCTAACAAATTCCAGACTTCGCTCGAGCGCTTTTGGATCGCGAGGGTGCGAAATCCCATTTGGAGACTGTTGAGCAATGCCGCCAGCGTCGTCGGCCCGGCGAATACTACCCGGCAATCACGCTGCACCTGCTCGACCAGACCGACTCGACGAATCGCTTCTGCATACAATCCTTCGGTCGGCAGAAACATCAGCGCGAAATCGGTCGTCTTTGGCGGATTAATGTATTTCGCGCAGATATCTTTCGCCGATTTCCGCAGCTGCGTTTCCAAATCTTTCATCGCGCCGTCAGTTAGCACCGAGCTGCCGCTTTCCTGTGCCGTAATTAGTCGCTGATAATCTTCCATCGGAAATTTGGCGTCGATCGGCAACCACACTGCTGCGCCATTCCCTTCACCGGGCAATTTGATCGCATAATCCACGCGTTCGCCGCTTTCGTCCCGCGTTTGCACATTGCGATCGAATTGTTCCGAGGTGAGCAATTGCTCGAGCAGCGCGCCCAGCTGCACTTCGCCCCAGCCCCCGCGCGCTTTCACGTTGGTCAGCACCCGTTGCAATCCGCCGACATCGCTCGCCAGTTGCTGCATCGCGCCGAGGCCCTGGTGCACCTTTTCCAATCGCTCGCTCACCAGCTTGAACGATTCGCCAAGCCGTTTTTCGAGCGTTCCCTGCAATTTTTCGTCTACGGTCGCGCGCATTCTTTCGATCTGCTGCGCATTGTCCTTTTGTAATTCCTGCAAACGCAGATCGACGATCCCGCGCACACTTTCCAACGAGGCGGTCAGTTCCTCGCGTTGCGTCTTGGCCGCGTTGGCATTTTCCTCGCGACCACGCGTCATCTCTTCCCGCAGCATTCGTTCGCCGCGTTCCTGTGCGCGTTCGAGCAGCTCGATTTTGCTCAATACAGTCGCGTTGCCATCTTTCCGATGCCGTCCCAGCCAAAGAGCGATTGCAACCAATAGACCGCCGCTGATCAGGCCGAGGATAAGATAGCCTGTGTCTGTCATGGCGAGGGAAGGAGAGACGTCTCTCGTTTATCCAGCATTATAGTTAGAGATTCCTCGACTTCGCTCGGAATGACAAGGGGACTTGGAATTACAATAGCTCCATCATCCCGAGCGACAATTGAGGGATCCCGTTGCGAAACCTTTAAGGTAACTTTCGCGGATTCTTCGACTCCGCTGCGCTCCGCTCAGAATGACACGCGGAGGCCAACGTATGCCGCGCGTCCCAACGCGGGAAAGCCAAACACCTCCGCATAATGCTCATTCGTTAAATTGTCGACGCGACCAAAAATGGATAGATGCGGGCTGATTTCGTATTCCGCGGCGAAATTTACAAAGCTGTAATCTTCGATATCAAAGTTCGGCCCGCCGAAATTCAGTTCTTCGCGCGCATTCACCCATTTTGCCGAAAGCGTGGTGCGCAATTTCTTCCACCACAGATATGACGCCGAAACATATGCTTCGTGGCGTGGCCGCCGCGGCAGGCGAGCGCCGGGCGGTTGCGAGACATCGGCGGCGCCAAGTTTCTCCGTGTCGAGGTAAGTATAAGTCGCCACCAGTTCGAGTTCATCAAATGGCCGCCCGCGTAGCTCGCATTCGACACCTTGAGTTCGCGCCTTCCCCAGATTCAGCGTTTCGAAGAGACCATTGAATCCGATGACGTTGGACAGATCATTGTGGAAATAAGTCGCGCCGAGAATGACGCGTTTGTTCCAAAGTCGTTGCTCAATTCCCACGTCCCAGCCCAAATCGCGTTCGGGCTCGAGTCCGAAATTCATTCCGAAAATCTTGTCCTGGCTGCTGGGCGGTGAAAATCCGGTCGCCACGCTGGCGTGCAGGGTAGTGTCGGTTTGACGGATGAGATAACTGGCCGCTTCCCGCCACGTCCAGACGTCGCCGAATTGATTGAAGTGATCGAATCGGCCTCCGCTAACAAAAATTAGATTTTCGCATGGCGTCAGTGTCAGTTGTGCAAAGAGGCCGGTCTCCTGAGTGTGATCGCTGACGAAACGCGGCTGTGGTCCAAAGTCTTGCGAGATGAATGGGCGTTCCTGCCCAGCGTTGACATTGCTGAAGAAAAATCCGCTGGTGATAGTGAGCCACGACGTCGCGCGCAGATCATTTTGGTAATCGACTTGCGTTCGCTCGAACAACGCACGGGTCGGGCCGACAAATCCATCCTGGTTCGGATCATTCAGTTGCCGCTCATGATCGTAACTCATGATCAATTTATGTTGCCACCAATCAACCGGATGCCAATCAATGTGCGGCCCGATCAGCCAGCGTTCAGTCAGAAAATTATCGAGCGGTTTCGGATCGAAAATTGTGTTCGGATTTCCAGTGTCAGCAAGCGAATAGGTGATCAGACTGCCGATCCGTAGCGTCACGTCCGGCGACCAGCCGATGTCTGCAATCGCACTGGTCAATCGATATTGATTATTCGGTCGCGCGTTGTCGGTATCGAGTCGACTGAGGCCGAGCGAATAATCCAGTTGCTCGATTTTTCCTTCGCTTTCGAATACTTCGCGCGAGGTGCCGTACGATCCGCCTTCGGCGCTGAACATAAACGTTGGGTCGCCCTCGCCACGCTTGGTGAAAATTTGAATCGCTCCAGCCAACGCACGCGGGCCGTAAAGTGTGCTCTGTGGTCCACGCACCACTTCGATGCGATCGAGGTCGTCAATGGTAAGATCGGCAAAATTGAATGCGCCCTGTAAACCTTGGTTGACTGGAATCCCGTCGAGCAGGACCTGAGTATGTTCGCTGCGCAATCCGCGGCTAAATACGGAAGTAAGCTGGCCGGGCGCGCCGCTTTGGACAACGGAGACCCCCGGGACTTCGCGGAGGGCATCTGCCACGCGCTCGATTTGCTTTTCTTCAATGTCTTGTGAAGTCACCAGGCTCACGCTGGCGGGTGATTGATTGAGCGGGATATCGGTACGAGTGGCCGTGATGACGATCGGCTCTGATTCCGGAGCAGCTGTCGGCGATGACTCCTGGGCATAGCAGATCGACGCCGCGACCGCGATAACAAAGAACGCGATCCAGTTTTGCGAGCGCACGGCATCGCAGTGGCCCGGATAGCGCAGGCGTCTCGCGTGTTGCCGAGCGCGTCCCGCGATCGCAGACTTTCCCAAAGACTGTTTTGGCGCGACGTCAAAACCAGCACGCGAGGTCCGAGCCGGACTAGCGTTGCGTGCGCTACCCAGACAAAAAAATGGCGAACGGTTTTTCTGCACTGCAAATCCTCCTATTTTCGAGAGGAGAACTCGCGGCAGAGCCGCTCGCTCCACTCTCATTCTTCTTTTTTGCGAAGAAGTTTTTTCGCGGTCCGAGCCGGACTGGCGGATTCCGGACTCGGTTTACAGCGAACGCGGACCCAAGAAGTTAAAATCTGGGTCCAGCGTCACGCTGGCGAATGAGGCGGACCGGTCGAATATTCTGGCTCCTGGCTTGCGATCCGAAACCTTTCGGACTCACCTTTTTCCCGCCTTCACCGTTGCGCGGAACACAGGCATTCTGCCTGTGCGCCAAGCGGACATTCTGTCCGCTTTCAGTCGCCCAATCTATTAGGGCGACCCAGATCAGCAGGTTGGAAACCTGCTGGGCACACAGACCAGAGGTCTATGCTCCTCTACAACGATTGGCTCATGGGAAATTGTATCCAGTTACAGCAGCGCAACTGCTCCGGGTTTACACCGGATTTCTCGCGCCGATCCACTTGATTAAAACTCGCAAAGAACTAAGCGAGCAATAGCGGCTTGCGCTTCCGCACTCAAGATTTATTTAATCGGACGCGTTTTCCGCGCGCATTTCTGCTGTGCCATCACCTGACGCCAAATTAAATCTGCTTGTGACCGGCGGCGCCGGCTTTATCGGGTCGAATCTTCTGTTGGAATTGCAGGAGCGATTTCAGAATTCGCGACTCACCGTGATCGACGATTTTCGCTCGGGTGATTTCAAGAATCTCGCGGGTTATCGCGGGGACTTTGTTGCGGCCGATTTGGCAAAACTGAACTGGCGGGAACAATTCGGCGACGAAAAGTTCGACGCGATTTTTCATCTCGCTTCCATCACCGACACGACTAATCACGATCAGTTTGAGCAAACGCACGACAACGTGGAGAGCTTCCGGCGATTGCTGAAATTCGCGCGGCCGACCCGATCGCGCATCATTTTCGCGTCATCCGCTTCGGTTTACGGCGCGACGACGGAAGCGAGCGCTGAATCGACCGCCGCTGCGCCTGCAAATATTTACGCCTTTTCCAAAGCAATCATGGATAATCTCGCAACCCGGCTGGCGCGGGAAAATCCGGATTGGATCATCGTCGGTGTGCGTTACTTCAATGTTTATGGTCCGCGCGAAGCGCACAAAGGCATGCCCGCGAGCATGATTTATCACTTGTCGCAGCAAATGCGCGCCGGCCAGCGCCCACGCATTTTCAAACATGGCGAGCAGCGGCGCGATTTCGTCTACGTGAAGGATGTGGTGGATGGAACAATTCGCGCGCTCGATGCGAGCGCGAGCGGGATTTATAATCTCGGCAGCGGGCAGGCCCGATCGTTTAACGAGCTAGTTTTTATTTTGAATCGCTCGCTGCAGACAAATCTTCAGCCGGATTACTTCGATAATCCACACGCACATTACCAAAATTTCACGCAAGCGGATTTGAACGACGCGCACAGTGCGCTCGGTTACACGCCGCAATTTCCGCTCGAAGCTGGAGTAGCCGATTACATGAAATGGCTGTATCCACAATAGTCATCCCGAGCGAAGTCGAGGGAGCCCGAGGCATTATCTTAAAGGTCACTTCCACGGGATTCCTCGACTCCGCGGCGCCGTGCTCGGAATGACGGAACGGAAAATATGAATCCAAAAAAATCCGAACTGCTGGTCGATGTGGTTGAGCACATCGATATCAAAAAACACAACGTCGTGCCGTTGGTGGAGGCGATGTCGAAGATGGCCTTCTCTGCGCGCGATCTGGCGCGGGCGGCGGACATTTACGACGCGATGCTACGGGAAGAGGACTGCGCCATTATTTTGTGCCTGGCTGGCTCGCTCATTTCCGCCGGATTAAAAAACGTCATTGTCGATTTGGTGCGCAATAACATGGTAGACGCGATCGTTTCTACTGGCGCGATCATTGTCGATCAGGATTTCTTCGAAGCGCTCGGGTTCAAACACTACAAGGGTGACATTTTCATGAACGACGACGTCCTGCGCCGTCTCGCGATTGACCGTATTTACGACACCTACATTGACGAAGATCAGCTGCGGGTTTGCGATTCCACCTGTGGGGAGATTGCCGACTCGCTCGAGCCCCGTCCCTATTCTTCACGCGAATTCATTCGCGAGATGGGGCGTTATCTAACGAGAAATGGGAAAAACCGCGAATCAGTTGTGCTGGCCGCGTTCGAGAAAGAGGTGCCGATCTTTTGCCCGGCCTTCAGCGATTGCAGTGCGGGCTTTGGCTTGATTCATCATCAATACGAAAACCCGGAAAAGCATCTTAGCATCGATTCGGCCAAAGATTTTCTTGAGCTAACGAAAATAAAAATCGCGTCGAAACAGAGCGGGTTGTTCATGATCGGAGGGGGCGTGCCGAAAAATTTCGCGCAGGACACGGTAGTGGCCGGCGATTATCTCGGCTTCGACGTCGGGATGCACAAATACGCCGTGCAAATCACGGTTGCGGACGTGCGCGACGGCGCTCTCAGCGGTTCCACTCTGAAGGAAGCGAACTCGTGGGGCAAAGTCGATCACGGGGCGGAGCAAATGGTTTACGCGGAAGCGACGATCGCGCTGCCGCTGATTGCCGGTTACGCTTGGCACAAAGGATCGTGGAAGAATCGGAAAGCTCGCCATTACACAGAGCTGCTCGACGAGCCGGAGAAAAAATCGGCGACTTCTGAAAAACGCGAGTTAGCTGGTGCGCGGTAATCCCCCGAGCGCAGTCGAGGGATCCCGCCGCGAGAGCTTAAAGGCAACACAACGGGATCCCTCGACTACGCTCGGGATGACGACTACACCCCCGCCAGTTTTCGAAACGCTTCTTCGGACATTTGGAATTCGTGCCAATCGGGATCGATTCTCGCGCCGAGCCGTTGGTAAAACTCGATGCCGCGCTTGTTCCATTTTGCGACCCACCATTTGATCATGCCGCAGCGTGCGTTCCGCCTCTTGGGCGACCGCCTTCATGAGAAGATTGCCGACTCCCTTGCTCCGGTGCGATTCTGCTACGTAGAGCTCTTTGACGATTAGATTCGGCTTCGCGCGATAGGTAAATGTGACGAAGTAATAGACCAAAATTCCGTTCAACGTGCCGTTTTCTTCCGCGACCAGACAGTAGAAATCCGGCGGTAATCGACGAAATCCCTGTTCGCGTAATATCTCTTCCGTGATTGCAAATGCATCGACGTATTTTTCAAATTCTGCCAATTCGCGCATCAACGGCAGCAATTGCGGAATGTCCGCTTCGGTTGCTTTTCGTATTTCAATTTGGTCATCCCGAGCAAAGTCGAGGGATCCCGCGGCGTAGTCTTTAAGGTAACTTCATCGGGATCCCTCGGCTGCGCTCGGGATGACCGATTAGCAGGCTAGCCTTCCCAGAAAAATTTCGTCGGACGATTGATCTCGGGGGGCAGACTCTTGTGCACCGGACAATTGAGCGCGGTTTGCTCCAACACCGCGCGGTGCGGCGAATCAGGCGGCAGGGGAATATGTACTTCCGACGGTAGGGCGACGATCCGGCGCGGCGCGTCTTTCGACATTTCTTTCTGCACCGAGACCGTCATTCCGCGAAGATCAACACCGAATTCTTCCGCCTTTATTCCCATCGTCGTGCTAATGCAGGTGCCGAGAGCAGTCGCGACCAGGTCGGTGGGTGAGAATGCTTCCCCTTTACCTTTGTTGTCCGCAGGCGCGTCGGTCGCGATCTTCGAGTGCGACGGGCCGTGGGTGGCATCGCAATGAAGATTGCCGGTGTAATCAACGGAAACTTTGACCATGGAAAAGATTACCGTCATCCCGAGCGAAGTCGAGGGATCCCGCCATGAAACCTTAAAGGTAACGCAACGGGATCCCTCGGCTAGCGCTCGGGATGACGATCGGCAGCCTGCGCTTCCCGGAACAGCTTGAGTGCGCTGGACCAATCTGATAAGCGCAAGCATGAATTTCACCCGTTTAATACCCTTATTCGCGATCACCCTGGCACTGCCGGTTGAATCGACGATAGCTGCGGATCAAACCATCGCGCTAAAAGCGGCGCGATTGTTCGACGGAAAATCTCGTGCGCTGATTCAGAACGGAGTCGTGGTTGTACAGGGCGAGAAAATCGTCGATGCCGGTGCCAACGTCGCGATTCCCCCGGATGCGCAAGTGGTTGATCTCGGCGACGCAACGCTATCGCCGGGATTCATGGATGCGCATACGCATATCACGCTAGATTATACGAACTACCAGGCGACGCGTTTGCGAGAGATGCAAATTTCGACATCGGCCAAGGCCTATAGCGTGATTCCGGCGGCGCGGGCCACAGTGGAAGCCGGATTCACCACCGTGCGGGATGTCGGCGCACGCACCTATCGCTCGCACGATTGCATCGACGTTTCGCTGCGCGATGCGATCGCGAAAGGAATTGTGGTTGGACCCCGCATGTTCGTGGCGAACTATGGCATCGGCGCGACCGGCGGCCACTTTGACGAAGCGGCCGGATTTCGCGACGGACTTTTCGGGCCGGAACCGGACGTGGCCGATGGAATCGCTGACGGGCCCGATGCAGTGCGCAAAGCTGTTCGTTTTGAGGTAAGAAATGGCGCGGACGTGATCAAGGCAGCAGTCTCCGGCGGTGTTCTTTCGCTGACGGATGAGGTGGACACGCCGCAATTCACGCCGGCAGAGATGGCGGCGCTGGTGGATGAATCGCATCGGTTACGAAAAAAGGTGGCGGTGCATTGCCACGGTGATCAGGCGGGACGGGAAGCGATCGAGGCTGGTGTCGATTCGATCGAGCACGGTTCGTTCTTGAAACCTGAGACGCTGACGTTAATGAAAAACAAGGGAACGTTCCTGACGCCGACGTTGATGGCGGCAGAATATATTAAGGGCAAGCTCGAGGGCTATCCGCCAGCGTTGCAGGCGAAGGCGTTAGCTGCGTACAACGCACGCTCGGAGATGTTCCGGAACGCTCTCAAAATCGGGGTGAAAATTTCCTTCGGGACGGACGCGGCGGTTTTTCCGCACGGACAGAATGCAAAGGAATTTAAATTGATGACCGATCTGGGAATGTCACCGCTCGATGCCTTAAAGAGCGCGACGGCGAGCGACGCGGAGTTACTCGGGGTCGCGCAGAAACTCGGCACGCTCGAGAAAGGAAAACTGGCCGATCTCATCGCGATACCGGGCGATCCAACACAGGACATCACTGCGACGGAGCGTGTTTCGTTTGTGATGAAGGAAGGGAAAATTATTCGGAACGGGCCAGCGACGCCCGCACCGGCGAAGACGGCGCAGCAAAATGGAATGGATGAAGTGGGAGCGGATTTCTAAAACCGTCATCCCGAGCGAAAGTCGAGGGATCCCGATGCGTTACCTTAAAGCTTTCATGACGGGATCCCTCGACTGCGCTCGGGATGACACGCTAATGCGTTTTGACAAGGTGCGGAAAGGCGCTAGCTTGCTCGCCTTTCCGCAGAAATGCGGCGAAATTTAGCAGGAGAGTTTCGGCTCGTTTGGACTGCACAAAAATCATGCAACAAAATCGTAGCAAACGTTATCTCGCTTCCGCCGAGCAGGTGGACCGAAAGAAGGCCTACAGCTTGAATGATGCGGTGGCGACGTTGAAAAAATTTCAGCCGACGAAGTTCGATCAAACGGTAACCGTTTCATTCCGCCTTGGAGTTGATCCGAAACAGTCCGATCAAATGGTACGCGGAACTTGTCCGCTTCCGCACGGCAGCGGTAAGAACGTGCGGGTGCTTGTTTTCGCCGAAGGCAAACCGGCAAACGATGCGAAAGAGGCGGGCGCGGAGTTTGTCGGCTTCAAGGATTTGATTCAAAAGGTGCAAGAAGGTTTTCAGGATTTTGATGTGGCGGTGGCGACGCCGGCGGCGATGGCGGAAGTCCGCAAGCTGGGAAAAGTTTTGGGACCGCGCGGCTTGATGCCGAATCCAAAGACTGGAACGGTAACGGATGATACCGCGAAAGCGGTGCAGGAGGTGAAGGCTGGCCGCGTTGAATTCAAACTCGATAAGAACGGAAACGTCGCCGTGCCAGTGGGAAAATTTTCTTTTGCCGAGAGTGCGCTGGTGGAGAATGGCAATGCGGTGATCGAGGCGGTGGTGCGGGCGCGACCTGCGACGGCGAAGGGACGTTATCTGGAAGCGATGACGTTGAGTGCAACGATGTCGCCCGGCGTGCATATTGATCCATCGCCCTATTTGAGCGTGTAAATTTTTATGAGACCTGAAAAAGCCAGCATCGTTTCCGATCTCGCTGAGAAGTTGAACCGGTCGCCATTCGTCCTTGTGACCGATTATCAGCGGATGAAGGTCGATCAATTCGGCGATTTGCGGAACCGGCTCGCGCCGGCGGGCGCAGAAGTCCGGGTGGTGAAAAACAGTTTCTTGAAACGTGCGATGAGCGATTCCGGTTTGCCTGATGTCGCTGATAAACTCAGTGGTCAGACCGCGATCGTGATGGGCCAAAAAGATGTCGCGCCAGTCGCGAAAATTCTGAAAACGTTCGCGGCGGAATTCAAGGTCGCGGCGCTGAAAATCGGAGTGATCGACAAATCGATTTTATCGGCGCAGGAAATTGAGGCGCTGGCGGATTTGCCCTCGCGCGAAGTCTTGTTGGCGCAATTGCTTGGGTTGCTGATGTCACCGGCGACAAAGTTGGTGCGGTTGTTAAACGAGCCGGGCGCGTCGTTGGCTAGATTATTGAACGCGAAAGCACAGAAGGAAGGGAAACCAGCGGAGGCTAGCGCATAGGAGATTTGTAGCCGCGTCTCTATGAGACGCGTGCACGGGTACAGAAAGAAAAGAAACGAAAATTGTCCGAGCTGATAGCTATCGGCTTTAATTTTCCGAAGGCTTTCGGAAGCGGCGAACCGAGGAAAATACAATGGCAGATACAGATAAAATTGTAGAGCAACTCAGCGGACTGACCGTCCTTGAGATTGCTGGATTGGTGAAACAGCTCGAAGAAAAATGGGGCGTGAGCGCAGCGGCTCCCGTGGCGATGGCGGCGGCGCCAGCAGCTGGTGGCGGTGGCGCAGCGGCCCCGGCGGCCGAAGAGAAAACAACTTTCGAGGTGATCTTGAAGGAGATGGGTAGCAACAAGATCGGCGTGATCAAGGAAGTGCGCGCGGCAGTGCCAGGCCTTGGCCTGGCCGAAGCGAAAGCATTGGTGGAAGGCGCGCCGAAAACGATTAAGGAAGGCGTGACCAAAGCCGAAGCCGAAGAGATGAAAAAGAAAATCGAAGCGGCAGGGGCGAAGGTCGAGATCAAATAGGCGGACGTTACATAGTTAAGAGGGTTACATCGTTACAACGGTAGAGAGAACGGTCCGGGCGACGGTTTCCGATTTAACATTGTAACGCTTGTAACTTTTTTAACTTTCCGCTTGTACAGCAAGCGCATTCGTGGCAAAGAGGCGTTTTGGTTGTTTTGATTCTTCGACCCAACTAAAGACAGTGGTTGTAATTACTTGTCCTCAGCCCGCGTGATGGGAGGAGGCTGTTTTGTCTGACGGCGCGGGCTTGTCTTCCCGCGACTTTTTGGTTGAATGTCAACGTGCCCCCTAATGGTGAGGTCAGTTCGCTGACCGGAAACGCTTATCACGGCCCGGTCGCGTTTACGACCACGCACTGGAGCGTGGTCCTAGAGGCACAAGGCGAATCGCCAGCGGCACATGAAGCGCTCGAAATGCTTTGCCGCATTTATTGGCGACCGATCTATAGCTTCGTCAGACGACAAGGCCTCGGACCAGAGGCGGCGGAGGATATTACCCAGGGTTTTTTCGCGTCGTTGTTGGAGCACAGAAATCTGAACGCTGTCCGCAAGGAACAGGGGCGACTTCGTTCTTACCTGCTTGGAGCGCTGAAATATTTTCTGGCCGACGAACGGCGTCGTGAAATGGCGATTAAGCGAGGAAAAGGGCAGCGGCTCATCCCGCTGGAAGAACTGCGGGCCGACGAGCGGGTCGAGATGGATCCAGCGGACCCAGTGACTGCCGAAATGATTTATGAACGCCGCTGGGCCTCGACGCTGCTGGAACGCGTGCTCAACCTGTTAAAAGATGAATATCGGAGGGCAGGCAACGCTGCCTTGTTTGATTCGCTAAAGGAATTGCTGCCGGGCGATCCAGACGCACCCTCTCAGAAGGACATTGCTGCGCAATTGGGCATGACTGAAAATGCGGTTCGGCAGGCGTTCTACCGATTTCGGCAGCATTACCAATCGTTATTGCGAGAGGAAATTGCTCACACCGTTGCAACGCCCGGCGATATCGAAGACGAGTTGCGCCATCTCATCGCGGTGGTCCGAGCATAACGTATGGCGAAAATTTACCAAGTACAAGATGGGGGAGCGCACAGCGACGCTCCGGTAATGATTCGAGTAATCAGAATTTGCCGCAATTGCGGCGCGAAAGTCTTTTCTGACGCACCGGAAGGACTTTGTACCGGCTGCGTCCTGGAAGCAGCGATTGGCGGCGCTGTAGCCGGGGGCGATGACCCCGGCCGACCGGCATCATCGATGCCGGCTACAACGCCCGATGATGTCGCGCCCACCTCCTCAAAAACAGTCCGCGCGGCCGAGTTGCTGGGAGAGCTGGGTGATTATGAATTGCTGGACGAAGTTGGTCGCGGCGGTCAGGGCGTGGTGTTTCGCGCCCGGCAAAAGAGCCTTAATCGCACAGTCGCATTAAAAGTCATCAGCCTTGGTCAGTGGGCGAGCAAGGCGCATCTCAAGCGTTTTCGCCTTGAAGCCGAAGCCGCGGCGCGTTTGGAGCATCCCGGTATCGTGCCGATTCACGAAGTCGGCGAGCGCGACGGGTCTTGTTACTTCAGCATGCAGTTTGTCGAAGGCGGACAACTCGATGAAGTAGTCAGGCGCGCGCCGATGTCGATCCGGCAGGCGGCGGAATTAATTGCCAAAGTGGCGCGGACCGTTCATTACGCCCACGAGCACGGCATTCTGCATCGCGACATCAAACCGGGGAACATTCTGCTCGACGCAAAGGGCGAACCGCACCTCACCGACTTCGGACTGGCGCGGCTAGTGGAAACGGAGAGCACGATGACGCGCACGCTGGACGTTTTGGGGACACCTAGTTACATGGCGCCAGAGCAAGCAATGGGGAACAATGCCGCAGTCAGCAGCGTCACAGATATCTATGGACTTGGCGCAGTGCTTTACCAATTGCTCACAGGACAGCCGCCCTTTGCTGGTGGAGCAACCTACGAGACGATTAAGTTATTGCTGGATACCGAGCCGCGCCAACCGCGCCTGTTAAATCCGAAAATAGATCGCGATCTCAGCACAATTTGCCTCAAGTGTCTCGAGAAAGATCCAAAGCGCCGCTACTCTTCCGCTTTGGCGCTGGCCGAAGATCTCGAACGTTGGCTCAGGCACGAACCAATTCAGGCGCGACACACCGGAGTTTTCGCGCGAGGAGGGAAATGGGTCCGGCGCAATCCAACAAGTGCACTCCTCGTGGCATCGCTGGTTGGTCTGGCGGCAGCTGCTGGCTGGATCGTGTGGAAAAGTGAATTGATCCGGCAACCGCCAACAACTGGAATCGCCGTTCTGCCGTTTGAAAACATGAGTGACGAGAAAGAACACGCGGGCTTCGCCGATGGCGTGCAGGACGACATTCTGACCAAGCTGGCAAAGATCGCCGATCTCAAAGTCATCAGCCGGACTAGCGTGATGGAATATCGCGGCAAACGAAATGTGCGCCAGATCGGCGATGCGCTTCGCGTGTCTCACGTGCTGGAGGGAAGCGCACGCAGGAGTGGTGATCGGATTCACTTGAACGCGCAGTTGATCGACACGCGCACCGACACCCACGTCTGGGCGGAGGAATACGACCGCGATTTGAATGATTTATTCACCATCCAAAGCGAGATAGCGCAAAAAGTTGCCCGGCACCTTCACGCCAAGCTCTCAGCCAGTGAGAAGGCGTCTGTTGAAGAAAGACCAACTCAGGACCTGGTCGCCTATGATTTTTACGTCCGCGCTCTCTCCGTAATGTACAACGCCCAGGTCGACCTGGGGCCTGTCGTGAATCTTTCCGAGGCTGTGGACCTGCTCAATAAGGCAGTCGCTCGTGATCCAAGCTTCTTTCTCGCCTATTGCCAGCTAGCCTTTGCGCACGATTTGGCCTATCAGGAAGAGACCGACCACACGCCCGCTCGTTTAGCGATGGCAAAGTCGGCCATAGATTCTGCATTTCGGTTGAGACCGGATTCGGGGGAAGCTCACCTGGCGCTGGCGTGGCACTTTTTTTGGGGCTATTCGGATTATGACCGCGCCCGTGCCGAACTTGCTCTTGCGCAACAGAGTTTACCCAATAACCCGCAAGTTTACCAGTTAGCTGGATCGATGGACCGCAGTCAGCGTCGCTGGGCTGACGCCACACAAAATCTCGAACGCGCATGTGAGCTCGATCCTCGAAACCTGCCTTACCTGATTAACCTCGGATCGATGTACTTGTGGTTACACGACTATGACCAACACACCAAAGTTATGGATCGCATCGTTGCGCTTCATCCGGAGCGCAGGCCAGGGCGGATTTTTCGCGCTTCCGTCGAAGTATACCGGCGAGCGGACACAGGGCCTTTCCGTGCTGAAATTGAAAAGATCCTGACCAATGAACCTGGGTCAGAGAAAGATCCATTTGTGGCGGGCCAGCGCTACATTCTTGCTTTGTACGATCGCGACTGGGACGCAGGCGCCCGCGCTTCGGCGCTGCTTTCGCAGCAGAATTCGCTCGGGTGGAGCTTTCCTCGTCAACTTGGCCGCGACTTCTGGGTGGGTGTAGTCGCTCGTTTGAAAGGCGACGAAACTTCTGCACGGGCTGCTTTTATGAGGGCACGCGCACAACAGGAAGAAGAGCTACGTGTTCACCCTGATAATGCGGATCTACTTGCTGAGCTCGGGCTGATCGATGCAGGCTTGGGAAGGAAAGAAGAGGCACTGAACGAAGGCCGCCGCGCGATGGAACTGGAGCCCAGCGCCAAAGACTCATCCACTGAGCCATACGCAAGGACGTGCTTTGCCATCATCTGTGCCTGGACAGGCGAACGTGAATTGGCGCTTGAGCAACTTGAAGCCCTTACCAAAACTCCGGGCTCTTATACTTATGGCAACTTGCGCTTGAGCCCGCTGTGGGATCCGCTGCGCGGCGATCCGCGGTTCGAAAAGATCGTCGCCTCCCTCGCGCCGAAGGACGCGAAATAGGATCCAAGCGAAGGCTATCAGCTGATGCCTAGAAATCCGATTCGGCGTCTCGAACTACTGCACTTCATCTCTGCTTCTGTTGGCGGATTGTTTGCTCTATTTGCCTGCTCAGTTTCCGCACAGGGTCCCTCGCCAACACCGGCCACAGCAGCAAGCCCATCCGAAGCCGGACCCGTGATTGTGACCGGCTCGCAGATTCCAACTCAAACCGCGGCGGAGGTCGGTGCGAATCCGGTGCAGGTGATCGACCGTTATACGATCGAGAAGTCAGGCGAACGGAACACCGAGGAACTGCTGCGGAACCTACCAGTGGCAAATGCCAATGGGGTACCGACCTCAGGTAATGCAGGAAACGTTTCCGGACAGGGCGCTTCCTCTATCTCGCTGCGCGGCTTTGATCCCGGCGCGACGTTAGTGTTGATCGACGGCCACCGCATGGTTTCCCATCCGAGCGGAACGAACGGCGGCACAGAATTTTTCGTCGATCTGAACACAATTCCGCGGGCTGCGATCGAAAGCGTGGAGATTTTGAAAGACGGTGCCTCTACCACTTACGGCGCCGACGCCGTCGCGGGTGTGGTGAATATCAAACTGCGCCACAACTATCAAGGCGCCGAAGCGTACGCCGAGTATGGCAATAGCACCGACACCGATTCAGGCGAAACGGCTGCCTCAATTCTGTTTGGCGTCGGCGATAACGACACTCACCTGAGTGGTGTCGCTAATTACTACCGTCGCAACTCCATCTTCACTACTGACCGCGACTATGACCGGAGAAATGGTTTGCCGCCTATTGCAACCGCAAACTCGGAGCCATACAATCTAGAATTGTCACGTGCAGCGGTCGTTGCGGCGGGGGGCAATCCCCCGCTCGAGCTCGGCGATACCTTTTTCGGTCATGCGCCCTTCTTCAGCAACGGCACCGCACCAGCTTCGAGTTACGTTTACACGGAAGCGCCGTCAGCTCATTTTCCAATCAACCATTTTACGGGCGAACTGCCAGACCC
>QHRJ01000055.1 GCA_003220075.1 Verrucomicrobiota bacterium | reverse complement strand
ATATTTGCGTTGGATTGAAGGGTTGCTGATCGAATTTTTGGACGAGTTCGAAATTGAAGCGCAGCGTCGCGAAGGATTGACCGGCGTTTGGGTTCAGGAACGAAAAATCGCCTCCATCGGCGTGGGCGTTCGGCATTGGATCACCATGCATGGGTTCGCACTAAATGTGTGCGGCGATCTGTCGCCCTTTGGTCAGATCACGCCGTGCGGAATTTCCAACGTGGCCATGACATCAATCGAAAAAGAAATCGGAAGATCCTTTTCCGTTCCCGAAGTAGCGGCGGCATTTGAAGAGTTCGTTCCGCGCAGGATTTCTGATTTGCACATCGATCTGCGGTAAGCGCCGTAGGCGCGTCATGTTTACAGTTATCCAGGTATATGACGCGATCCGCGTCGTCGGGAGCGGCATGTGAGTTTTGCGCGAAAGAGCAAGGGCATCCGCTCCTGTCGCTCCGATGGAGCTCGCGGATCTTTGGACAACAGGCTATACATCGCGCTCCTACGGAGCTTCGCCCGCGTGAAACGGTTCAGTGTCGCTCGATCAAGAAGACGCGGCCTGCCTATGGTGACTCAGCGCCGTAGGCGCGCCATGTTTATAGTTTCGAATATGGAGAACAATCAGGTCCATTAGGAGCGGCATGTGAATTGCATGAATGGCTAACACCTATACACAAATCTATCTGCATGTTGTTTTGCGGTATCTGGGCGTGCCTGCGTTATTCGGCCCGATCACAAAGAGGAATTGCAAAAATATATCACCGGAATCGTGGCGCAGCGTAGGCAGAAACTGATCGCGGTTAATTGCATGCCCGATCATGCCCATATTCTCATTGGATTGAAACCTGACGAATCACTGTCTGATTTGATCGGACGAATAAAGACTGGATCGAGCAATCACATCAACGAACAACGATGGATTGGCTGCCGTTTTTCATGGCAGGAAGGATTTGGTGCATTTTCTGTTTCGCATTCACACATAAGCGCTGTGATCAATGACATCCGCAACCAGGAGAATCACCATCGCCGCAAATCCCTCCGGGAGGAATATCTGGAGTTTCTGGAACGCCACAGCGTTTCGTACGACAAGCGTTATGTTTTCAAGCCCCTGGAATGATCGCGCATCCGCACATGTCGTTCCGATGGAGCTTGGCGGCTCTTTGGACGATAGACTATAAACATTGCGCTCCTAATGGAGCTAAAATTGCTGGCGAATGAATATTCCACTCGAGGATAATTTCGGTGATGTCATTGGCAAGGCACAACGCGGCCTGGAGATTTCCGATTCTGACCTGGCGGAAAAAGCGCGCTTGGACGCGAACGCAATTCGGAAATTACGCGGTGGACATTTTGATGAGCTTGCACTGTTTCGCATCGCGCCGGTCCTTGGGCTTGGCGCACGCGCGTTAAGCGATCTGGCCCAGAACGAATATCAGCCGGCTGCGCGCGAGATTGATGGTCTGGCCATGTTCAACACGCCGTTCCACGACATGCGGGTGAACGCATTTCTGGTATGGGACGCGAAATCGCGCAAAGCGATTGCCTTCGATACCGGCGCGGACTGTCGTCCGATGCTCGATCGAGTCGCGAAGGAGAAATTGGCGGTCAAATTGATCCTGTTGACGCATGCGCACACCGATCACATAGCCGATCTGGGGCGGCTAAAAAAAGAAACCCGCGCGCCGGTTTATATCTCCGAGCGCGAATCCATTCCGGGCGCAGAAACAATTTCCGAAGGTCATGAATTCAACGTTGGCAATTTGAAGATAAAAGCATTGCTGACCTGGGGGCATTCCCGTGGTGGGATGACCTTCCTCATTACTGGACTGGCACGTCCAATCGCGATTGTGGGCGATTCAATTTTTTCCGGCTCAATGGGCGGAGGGAATGTTTCCTACAAAGATGCGATAAAAAATAATCTGGAAAAGATTCTGACCTTGCCGGACGAGACGATCATCTGTCCGGGCCATGGGCCGATGACGACGGTGGGGGAAGAAAAACGGCACAATCCGTTTTTTGCGGGTAGGGTATGAGGTTTGAGGTTTGAGGTTTGAAGTTTGAAGTTGGCAGATGAAGAAGGCGGAATTGCGAGAGCGCACGAAGAAGTTTGCCATTCGCGTTCTAAAGTTAATCCGGCGATTGCCCAATACCGTCGGTGGCAGAGTCCTCGCGAATCAGTTGGCAAGAAGCGCGACGTCGGTCAGCGCGAATTACCGCGCGGCATGTCGCGCGCGTTCACCGGCAGAATTTTCATCCAAACTGGGAACAGTCGCTGAGGAAGCCGATGAAATCCTGCATTGGCTGGAGCTGATTCGTGACGGTAGTTTTATTCCCGAGAAAAGGATTGCTCCTCTCCTGGCCGAAGCGGACGAATTGACCGCGATCTTCACCGCAGGACGCCGCACGTCGAGCCGAAATCAAACATCAACCATCAAATCTCAAACTTCTGACTCATGAACATTGGTTTTGTCGGCGTTGGTCGCATGGGCGCGAATATGGCGCGCCGACTGGTTGATTGCGGCGTTCACGTGACTGCTGTTTACGATGTAAATCGAGCGGCAGCGACGAAGCTGGCCGACGAACTGCGCTGCGCCGCCTGCCAGGATCTTTCAGAAGTCACTGCGGAGTCCGACGTCATTATTACCGTCGTGAGCGACGATGCCGCGATGCGTAAGATTTTTGCGAAATCGGGCGATAGCCTTCTCGTAAATGCGAATGGCAAGTTATTCATTAACTGCGCTACCATCACACCGCGGGTGCACCTCGAAGTCGAAGAGCTCGCCGGAAAAGCGGGCGCGCGTTCCCTCGAAGCATGCATGGCTTCGAGCATCACGCAGGCGCGTGATGGCTCGCTTTATTTAATGTGCGCCGGAGATAAGGAAGCGTTTCGCGCCGCGCAACCGGTTTTGGAAAAGCTTGGCGACACTGTTCGCTACGTCGGGAAAACCGGCGAAGCGGCGAAGGTAAAAGCGCTGGTCAACATGGTGATGAACATCAATACCGCTGGCCTGGCCGAAGGTCTTGGCCTGGGCGACGCACTTGGTCTCGATCTCACGATGTTGCGCGAAGTTTTTTCCGAAACCGGCGCCGCTTCACGCGTTTTGCAAACCGACGGCGAAGACATGCAAAACCGAGAACACAGCTGCTTTTTCTCGGCCGCGCACGCCGGCAAAGACAGCGGGATCGCACTCGATCTCGCGCGCGAACTTGGTCTGGAGCTTCCGCTCGCTCGCGCCACCAAACAGCAGTACGACAACATGATCGCGGAAGGCCTGGGCGAACTCGATAAATCAGGCATTGCCGAACTCACTTTTAAGAATCGCCACAAGCATCGCGGCGATCATGTCTGAATCTCAGTAAACGTCATCCCGAGCGACAGTCGAGGAATCCTGCCGCGAGGCCTTAACGGTAACTTCAACGGGATCCCTCGGTCCGAGCCGGACTGGCATTTCGCTCGGGATGACGATGCGTTTCAACCGTTTGCCGCCTCGACATCCCTCACGATTCGAAGCCGCGCGTCTCCAAGATGAAGTTCGCCGTCGGTCAAGATTCTTGCGCGCAGACCGGCGTTTTCTTTGAGAAATTCCTTTGCGCCGGGGGCAAAGGCGACATCCATCCATTCACAGGGTGCGCAATGCTGTGTCCCTCGAAACTTCACGCCCTGCATTTCGAA
Organism: Verrucomicrobiota bacterium; assembly: GCA_003220075.1. Taxonomy (GTDB): domain Bacteria; phylum Verrucomicrobiota; class Verrucomicrobiia; order Chthoniobacterales; family UBA10450; genus AV69. The sequence continues at coordinate 1,650 of QHRJ01000055.1, read as the reverse complement.
CTCGCAACCGATGAGTGAAAGGAGATCGATCCCGGAGACGATGACGTTACGGCGCAACACTCCCGCCGGTTTCCCTCTGATTCCGAACTGAGCACAGAGCCGCTCGAAAACCTCCGCGGAAAAAAATGTGATCTGGCCCTTGTAATCTTCAGCATGATTAAAGTAGCGGTCCCCGAGCAAGCCCTTGCCCGCGACACATTCGATTCGTTCCTCCTCAATCAGGGGGGACGTTCCCGGCGGCTGGCCGTGGTGGCCGACGAAATTGTGTTCGGGCGAAATGAAGATTTGTTCGATTTGCACGTCGGAAGAACAACAAAAACCTGTGACTGACAGTGGCACAGCATTGCAGCCTGTGGAATTGTGAATTTATCGGCACAGATGCCGACACCACTACATGAAAACGGTCTGGCGCGTCTTTGCCTATTTGAAACGCTACCCAGTGCTCGGGATCTCGATGCTGGTCTGTGCGATTACCGGGACGTTGATGATGATGGTCCCTCCGCTGAACAATACCTTCGAGCAAAAGGTGATTTTCGATCTGCGCAGCGATTTATATTCGCACATTCAACTCTTGCCCCTGCGCTGGTTCGACAATCGCGCCACCGGTGATCTGATGACACGGGTCTTGGAAGATGTGACTTCCGTGGAACGCGTCCTGATCGACGGCATTGACCAAGGGACGGTCGCGGTATTGCAAATCCTTATTGCGCTCGCGGGGATGTTTTATCTCAGCGCAAAACTCACGCTCGTCGCCTTGGCTCCGGTGCCGTTTCTCGCCGGCGGCGCATTGTGGTACACGCTCACGGCACATCGGCGGTATCGACTGCAACGCCGCGCCTCCTCAGACATGAATTCACTCTTGCACGATAATCTTTCCGGCATTCGCCAGATCAAGAGCTTTGTGCGCGAGGGTGATGAACACATGCGCTTCAACGAAGCGAGCGACGCCTTACGGCGCGCCACTCTCGTGGTGATGAAAATCTGGGCAATCTACAGCCCCTCAATGTATTTGTTCGGCTCGCTCGGCATTTTGCTGGTCGTCGTGGTTGGGACACGTGATATCTTTTCGGGAGCGACCAATTTGGGCGATCTCACCGCCTTTCTTATATTCTCCGGTTTTCTCTACGAACCGATGGGCAAACTGCATCAGCTCAACCAATTGATCCAGGCGGGACGCGCCGCGGGCGAGCGTGTCTTTGAAATTATTGACGAACCAGCGGAATCGCAGCGCGGGCGAAAATTTGAAAGGGAGGTGCGGGGCGGGATTGAATTTCGGGACGTCAGCTTCACCTACGGTTCGGAGTTGCCGGCGCTGAGCAATGTCTCATTTCGTGCGCGCCCGGGCGAAACCATCGCGCTCGTCGGCAAAACCGGTGCGGGAAAATCTACTCTGATTAATTTGTTAACGCGCTTCTATGAGTTCGATCAGGGCGAGATTTTAATCGATGGACAATCAATTCAGGACCTCAACGTCCGTGAGCTCAGGCAGAAGATTGGGATGGTGACGCAGGAAAGTTTCCTCTTCAACGGCACCATTCGAGAAAACCTGCAAATCGGGAAACCGGGTGCGAGTGACGAGGAACTGATGGAAGCAGCGGAAGCGGCGAACGCCCGCAATTTCATCGACCTGTTGCAAAATGGACTGAGCAG
>QHRJ01000085.1 GCA_003220075.1 Verrucomicrobiota bacterium | reverse complement strand
CGGTCATTGCCATCTATGAAGCGATGACTAAAGCAAAATACGGTCAGGATCTTTTCAGCAGCGCAATAATCTATCCCTGGCAAGCAACCGCCAAAGCCAAGAAGCAAATGTTGGGACAACTTCTTACCGGGCTTTCGTTCACCGGCGGTTGCCTGTTTCCGGCCTTGTTCTATGCGACCTTCCTTAAATCACGGAGGGTTCTTATCAGCATAATCGCAATCTTCTTCGCCCTTCTCCCATCACTTTATTTCGGGATCGGGCGCGGATTCACTTCCAGCAGCGACGTCATCGCGGTCACGGTCGAAGGAGCTTTGTTCGCTACCATCGGAATTGGGATTCTCGCGCTGGCGGTAGCCGATGTCGTCCAGCAAAAAACCGCGGATTCGCTGCTGCTCAGCCTTTGGGTATTGGGCACATTCTTTTTTGCTACGATTATGAACTGGTCCATCACCTCGCGAACGCTGCTGCCGATGGCGCCGGCAGTGGCGATTCTCTTGATCAGACGATTCAAAACCTCGACAGTTGTAGCTGCCGCCGTCACCGGCGGCAGTGATTTGTCAATTCTGCCGCTGAGGACAGCGGCAGCTACATGGTGGCCGCTTCTGCCGGCCGCGCTTATTTCCCTGCTAATTACAACAGCAGATTACAAACTTGCCGACACCGCGCGCCTGTCCGCCAGCTCCTTTCAGAATCGATTCCAGAACGAGCCCGGTACGGTGTGGTTCGAAGGACATTGGGGCTTCCAATATTATATGGAGCAATGGAAGGCGAAGCCATTGGACCGCGCTGAGCGGGGGATGATTTCCGGCGACGTGCTTATCGTTCCATTAAGTAACTCGAATGTCAGTCGGACTCCGCCTGTCCCAACAACCGGTCCTCCCGAGCAGGTTAATTACCCCCAGTTTTTACTGGCAACGATGAGTCCAGAAATGTGCACTGGATTTTATTCAAGCAGATGGGGCCCATTGCCCTGGGTTTTTGCCCGCATCCCACCGGAGCAGTATCTCATTTTTCGTATCAAGTAGTGCGGGGACTACTAGACCCATTTCCTAAATGGATTTGCCGCACTTGTATCGAGAGAGTAACCACTCCTCAGTAGGCGGTTAGCGCAGCTCTTTTCCATGATTCCCAAGACACCCGCGACCTGTGTTCTCTTACTTCCTCAGGGGGAACATCTGTCTAGCGCCAAAGGCCCGTGACCATTTAAACCTGGGGCACCGCCCCAGGAATTCGTACAATATCAAACCCGGCGCTGAAGACGCGATTCATTCCGACCCCTTTCCGTCCATTATCTACGCCATGCCACAATCTCTTAGCAAAGTTATCATTCACGCCATATTTAGTACGAAAAATCGCGAGCCCTGGCTCGATTCCGCCACACGAGCCGGTATGCGCGCATATTTGGCGACGATCGGCCGCGATTTGGGTGGCGAAGCGTTGTGTGGTTGGTGTTAGCGATCACATTCATATTGTCACAACACTGCCGCGAACTCTGTCTCAGGCCGAATTAATCGAACAGATAAAGAAACCATCCTCCAAATGGATCAAGGCCTTTCGGGGTTCGCTACCGGGGCTTTTCCTGGCAACGCGGATATGCGGCATCTTCGGTTAGCCCAAGCCAGCTGGAAGCTGTGCTACCATACGTGGAGAGACAGGAAGAGCACCATCGTACTCACACTTTTCAAGACGAGTACAAAGAGCTGCTGCGCAGACGCAACATTGAGTTCGACGAGCAATATGTGTGGGATTGACGGTGAAGTGACAGTTGAGTCGCGCCTTCGACCTCGCAGACAATCCGATCACAATTCCTGGGGCGCTGCCCCCACGCTGCTATGACACCGCGCCTTTGGCGCTAAGCACATACCAAGGAAAGGATTGAGTGCCCGTGCCCGCTTTATCGGAAGACAACAGCCGCCCTACAATCAAATGGACAAGGCTGCGCACGCGACACGCGTGCCCCTACAGGATCGAACCAGAAATTGTTTCCCTCAGGCTGGCGGGGCCGCGTCGGCGAAGATCGGGGCGGCAGTGATATCGGAAGCGTTGAAGCTGAAACCGTGATTATCTTTTTGCAGCGATTTTAACAAAACTGCGACCTGCTGTGCCGTGCCGGTAGAATAGAAACGAACCAGCCCAACCGTCGTCCGCGGACCAAAAACGGTAATCATGATCGTTTCGTCATCGACTGAGTTCATGAAAATGTGGCTGCCATTGCCCTGGTGATAAAGGGCATTGAACTCCACTTCCCCAATCCGTCGTGCCAGTTCCCGCGTCGCTGCAAAGGATCCGGCAGCGAGCGCAGCGATGATGGTCACGTCCATCACTGTCATGTCGCCGTATTGCGAAATGACATTGCCGCCACGGTCGATCACGACCGTTAACTCGGCCTCCGCTTTTTTTAAGAAGTCGGCGAGCACGCCATCGAGCGTCCTAACGTCGTCGATGGTAAGGACGGGAATGGCGTTCATGCGACGCTTCGCTGAGGCTGGGGCGCGACGTGTGTTTGCCCCGCCGTGGCGACGCCCGGCGCCCCGGAACGGCCGGCGTCACTTTGCTTGCTAAACTTGTGCAGCAGAATCTGCGAAACGGCGTTCAGAGTGGCGAAAACATTTTGCCCGGTACTGGAGACGACCTCGAAGCTTTGCACCCGCTTCTTCCGGTTGTTCAGGACGTAATCGAGGTAATTGACCGGGGCGATATTCGGCAGATCGCGTTTGTTGTACTGCAAGACGTAGGGAACATCGTCGAGCGCCATGTTTTGCTTGGCCAGGTTGTCCTCGAGATTTTTGAAACTCTCGACGTTCTCTTCCATTTTTTCCCATTGCGAATCGGCCACGAAAACCATCCCATCGACGCTGCGCAGGACGAGCTGGCGGGTGGCGTTATAAATGACCTGACCGGGGACGGTATAGAGCTGGAATTTGGTGACAAAGCCTTTGATAACCAGAGCGTTAAGCGGGAGAAAGTCGAAGAACAGGGTGCGATCGGATGCGGTAGCGAGCGAAACAAGGTCGCCGCGGTTTTGCGGATTAATCCGCTGATGGATGTAGCCGAGGTTGGTGGTTTTGCCGCAGAGGGCCGGACCGTAATAAACGATCTTAAACTGAATCTCGCGGCTGGCGTAATTAATGATCGACATGAGAAGTCTCCACTTGCGGGTAGGTTCGCGAAAGTTCCTGTGTGATGCAGCTGAGCTCGCGCCGACTCTCCGCACTCAGTTCAGTGCCGTTGTGCACCGCGGTCAGGCAAAGGTCGCCGGCACTAAAGAATGTCACGGGCGACTTTTCACCATGGACCGTCATGCAGCTGAGGGGACCAAGTTGGGTTTCGCACATATGTTTTTGCAGCTTTTTGAGCATCGTCGGTGCCACCGCGCTCAAACCTTCCATATGCATTTCGTCCGGGATGTTTCCGGCGATGATCAAGCCGTCCGCGAAAATCACGCTGCAGGACGCAACCCCGGGAAGGGCACAGGCTTGAGCGATCGCCGCCTTGGCATCAAATTTCGGAGCTGCCTCGGCTGGCTTGGCCGTTTCCCCACTTGCTGTCGGAATGGCAACCTTAAGGTCTGGACTTGTTACTTTCGGAACTTCGGCTTTCGCTACTTCCGGGAGTTCTACTTTGGGGGTCGCAGCCTTCGGCACTTCCGGCTCTGCAGGTGCAGCGGCTGGAAGGACGGTTCCCGGGCGTCGGGCAAAACGTTCCGCGTCCTCCTTTGCCTTCGCCAAAAACGGCGTTTCGAACATTTCGTCGTGAGTGGCAACTACCTGATCCTCTCGCACGCGAAGAGAGTCTCCGGGCAAGTTCGCCAGCACATCGGGAAGCGAAAGCGGCACCGGTGCTTCAACCGCATCAGGCACAAACAGACCCCGATATTGCTCGGGTAGCGCCGCGTGAAAGTCTTTCGGCGAAATCGCAACTTTTCCAGTCGCCAGCTGCGATGCAATCAATGCCATCTGAAATGAAATCTTCGCATCTGCCGGCACCGAATCGACGTCGCCGGCAATCTGCATCGGCGGAAGACTCGCCAGGATTGGGCGCAACGGGAGCGCGACCATTGGCTCCTGAGTTGGCTCAAGCGGTCCGGCGGCAACCGGAGCAACCGTTGGCCCTTCTCGCACCGGCGGTGGGGCTGCCGGCGTTTGCGCAGCGATTTTCGGCGGCGCAGCCTGCGGCGGCGCTTGGAATGGAATTCGCGCCGGCCCAGCGGTCGGTGGCGGGGCGGGAGGAACGGGAGGCCCGCTGGAGGCTGGAACTCGCGGAAACGCGGACCCACCCGTTCCAATCGGTAAAGATTTTTCCGGCTTGTTTTCCGCCGGTTCGCTCGGTGCAACAAAAGTAATGCGCGACATCGAACCGTCCCGGGTCGGTACCGTCCCGATGCGCGGCGGTGGAATCGTGCGACCGGTCGCCGGTGCGACAGGCGGCCTCGCGACTGGCGGCGGTTGAACTGGCGGACTCGCCGGAGGCGGCTGGGCGGCAGCCGCTGCGTTCGACAAAGGTTCCATGGGCGCCAGCAATTCTGTGGTCGTAAACGGCGCCACCGTCGTTCCGAATTTCGCAGATTCCTCCACCATCAATTTCAAGAACGGCGTCTCAACCTGCGCCATGATTGGTTCCGCAGTCTGGTCTTCGCGAACACGAAGGTGCGAAAGTTCATCGATTACTTTTTGCGCCGGCAACACCACCATCGCCGGATCGGACCGCTGCACCGTGTGTAGGA
>QHRJ01000084.1 GCA_003220075.1 Verrucomicrobiota bacterium | reverse complement strand
GGTGCGCTGACGAACGGAATAAGCCATCACGCCATACAATCCGATGGCGGCAAGAAAAAGAGCCAAGCCCGCGAAGACGGTAAAGAGCGTTCCGAAAAATCTGCGTTCCCAAAATGATTCCGTCACCACTTGATCCATCGTTTTCACTTTGTAGATCGGAATTTCCTTGTTCACCGTCAGCACCGCCGTACGTGCGAGATTGGCAAACGCCGCGGGATCAGTTTTTGTCCGCAGCATTACCGACATGAACCAGTCCGGGTTCTGATATTGCGGGACGTAAACACAAGGGAATTCGCGCCGCTCGGTCAACCGATCGTAAATCACGTTGCGGACGATTCCGACAATGGTGGCCCACTTCAGCGGCTCGCCGAGTTTTTCGAGAAGGGCCACTTGATGGCCAATCGGATCGATATTCGGAAACCATTTGTGGGCGGCTGCGTCGTCGAGCAAGACAACACGCTGACTGTCTTTGTTGTCGGCAACCGTAAAATCGCGTCCGCGCAAAAGCGGAATGTGAGAGGTAGCAAGATAGCCAGGCGTAATGGAAAGGCCACGCGCCAGTCGCGCATTCTGCAATTGCTGCGGCTCAGGTTCACCTTCCAGAATGAGCGCGCTCACTCCGATGTTTCCCGACGCTGGAAGCGACGTGGTCGCTGCAGACGATTCCACTCCGGGGATACTGGCGATCTGCGGCATCAGCGCGGTGAAGAACCGGCCGGAATCTTCTTGTTTGAATTGGGTGGGCGGCAGACCAACCCGGAACGTCAAAGTGTGCGATGGATCAATGCCGATATCGGTCGCCTGAAGTTTTACAAAACTCCGTAGCATCAATCCCGCACCTACTAGTAAGACCAGGGCAAGGGCTACTTCGGCAACGACCAGACCGTTACGGACACGCTGGCCTTTGCCGCCGCCAATTCCACTACGGCCCCCTTCCTTGATCGCATCGACCAGTTGCGGACGCGATGCTTGTAGCGCCGGAAACAATCCAAACAAAACGGCCGAGCCGACGCCGAATGCGAGCGCGAAAGTGAAAACGCGCCAGTCGAAATCGAAGCGAATCCAGTACGGCAGCTCGACCGGAATCGCGCGCATGACGAGATCGATGCCCCAGATGGCCAGAAGCAAACCGAGCGCGCTTCCCGCAATACCGAGGATCAGGCTTTCGCTCAGTAATTGTCGGACGATAACGCGACGGCCGGCGCCCAAGGCAAGACGAATTCCAATTTCGCGCGCGCGTGAGGCTCCGCGGGCGAGGAGCAGGTTGGCCACATTCGCGCAAGCGATCAGATGCACAAACAGCACCGCGCCCATCAGTAGCAGCGTCAAAGTTTTGGCGTCTTTCACTGCCTCCTCGCGGAAAAATTTCACCCGCATACTTCCGCCAGTATTGGTTTGGGGGTGATCCGACGCGATGCGCCCCGCAATCGCCTGCAACTCCGCGCGCACCTGCTCAATCGAGACGCCGTGTTTCATCTTGGCGAAGCATGCGAAATTAAAATTGCCGCGCGGATTCTCCTTCTCCTCGATTTGCAGCGGCATCCACAGATCGCAAGCCTCCGGAAAACGCCAGCCTTTCGGCATCACTCCGACAACGGTGACGCGCTTGCCGTTTATGGTGACGACGCGGCCAATGATGTTGGCATCGGATCCGAAATGATTTTGCCAAATTTCGTAACCAAGTAATGCCACCGGTGCCGCACCATGACGATCTTCCTCTGCCCGAAAGGTCCGACCGAGTACGGGCTTGACTCCGAGAAACGAAAATGCGTCCGCGGTAATGAACGCGCCCAGATAACGATCCGGCGTTTCGCCGTCGCTTAGAATCATCGTCGCGATGCTGGTCGTGCCGAAGCCCTCGAGAGTCGTCGCCTGTTGTTTGAAATCCAAATAGTCCGGATAAGAAACGCCGACGTCGTGATCGCTGCTGACTTTCGGAAAATATTCGCTGACGTAAAGAACCCGTTCCTGGTCCTGAATATAGGGCCAGGGCTTAAGCAGGAGCGCGTTAATTACGGAGAACGTCGTAGTCGACGCGCCGATGCCGAGTGCAAGCGCCAACCCTGCAATAATGGTGAACGCCGGTGTTTTAACCAGCATTCGCGCGCCGAAACGAAGATCATTCCACATGGCGGCGCGCTCCAGCTATGCCGCGATGCGATTGTCTTCCACCACGCGTCCGTCGAACAAATGCACCGTGCGGTCCGCATGCTGAGCGAAACGCGCGTCGTGCGTTACCATGCAAATGGTCGCGCCGCCGGCGTGCAATTCTTTCAACAGATCCATTACTGCTTCGCCATTGCGCGAATCGAGGTTTCCGGTTGGCTCATCCGCCAGCAAAATCGCCGGTTTACCAGCAAGCGCGCGCGCGACCGCGACACGTTGCTGCTGTCCACCGCTAAGCTGGCTCGGCAAATGTTTGGCCCGATGGCCCATCCCGACACGCTCCAGCGCCTGCGTGACCGCGCTCTTGCGATCGCCCGCGCTCATCCCGCGATAAGTCAGTGGCAGCTCCACATTTTCGTAAACGGTAAGATCGCCGATCAAATTGAAACTTTGGAAAATGAAACCGATCTCGCGATTGCGAATGCGGGCGCGCTCCGGGAATGAAAGATTGGCGACTTCCGATCCTTTCAGCGCATAACTTCCGCCGCTCGGAGTATCGAGCAGGCCGAGGATCGAGAGCAACGTCGATTTTCCGCACCCCGAAGGTCCGGCGATGGAAACGTATTCGCCGTTGCGAATATCGAGATGAATACCGGAGAGCGCGTGGGTTTCCACTTCGTCAGTGAGGAACACTTTCGTCACGTCCTGGAGATGAATGAGAGGTTTGGATCCGTTGTTCATGATTTTGATTTTTAATTGCTGATTTCTGAAGGCTGATTCAATTCAACCGAATTCGTTCGTGGGCGTCCCACGCGCTGGTATCGGAAAGAATGACCTGGTCGCCTGGTTGCAGGCCATTGACGATTTCAATCGAGTTAACCGAGCTGCGGCCAAGTTTGACCGGCGTCCGCACCGCTTCGCTGCTTCCGGAAACAAGTTTAAAAATGCCGACGGTGTTGTTTTCCTGACCAAACGCAGGTCGGCCGACATAAATCACATCGTCCAAACGCTCCAGCTCGATCGTACCATCAATCGTTAGATCTGGGCGGGCCCCACGCGGCAGTTCGCCGTCAATCTGCGCATCCACTTTCACCGTTCCCTGCTCGACCGCAGGATCCACCCGCGTAACATGTCCGGTGACAATGCCGTTCCGCGTATCGATGGTGGCTTTCTCGCCAATTTGAATATCTTTCGCCTGGGTCTCGGCGATTTTAATTTCCGCTTTCAATTTCGTTGGGTCAGCCACACGCGCCAGATTGTCACCGATCTTCACCCGCTGTCCCACATCCACCGGCATTTGTTGCAGGACGCCGTTCATTCCGGCCTTCACATGCAACGCTTCCACTTGATCGAGCTTTAACTGCGCGGCCGCTTTCACTTGATCGACTTCAGCCTGCTTTGATGCCAATTGCGGTTCGATCGAATCGCGCGCGAAATTCAGACGCTTCTGTTCAATCGCGTCACGATTCGCCAGCTCCGCTGCCTTCACCTGCGCAGTCTTGTATTGCAGCTCGGCCACCAAACCGTTTTTCTTCAACTGTTCGTTCGTTTCACTTTCCATCCGGGCTTGCTGCAATTCCGAATGCACTCGCGCGGTGGTCGATTCCTGATCGAGCAAATCGCGTTGCAGCTTCGCCTGCAGAGTCGTGAATTCCGCTTCCGCCGCTTTCAATTTCGATTCGGCATCGTGCGCCGCTTGCTCCAACTCCGGGCTCCATAATTCCAAAATCACCGTGTCCGCTTTCACCTGCGTCCCAGGACGAACGACAATTTTTTCCACCCGGCCTTCGGTATTTGCCGGAATCCAGCGAATCTCTTCCGGCACAAGCGTGCCAAGACCGCGCACTTCGCGCACCATCGGACCGCGTTTCACGGTATCGATCCATACCGTTGAGCGATCGACGCTCGGGACCGCCGGTTTCAAATGCGACAGAGCAACCGTGATTACGATCAATGCCAGCGCGCCGCCGGACGCGAACAGGATGCGCCGGCGACGTTTTTGTTTGGCAATGTGCGGGCGCGCGATGTCCATCCCTGAGCTTGCCGGCGAAAATCCAGCCGGTCGCACAATTGTCTCTTCCGCGTGCGCCTCCGATTTCTGTCGCATCATCTCCAACTCAAAGACCGCTAGTTGCGCGCAGAA
>QHRJ01000083.1 GCA_003220075.1 Verrucomicrobiota bacterium | reverse complement strand
ATTCGCCACCAACTTCGTGGGCCAGATATTTGTTAATCGCGGGAATGCTTGCCTGCCACATCTCGTAGCAATCTTTGTCACCAAACAGGCGCCAGCATTTCCAGAGATATTCGTAGTAGGAATCGATTCCGCCACTGATGTGACTATCTGGGTCGAACCACGCGCCCGTCTCGACGTTCAGGGTCGAGCCAACCAGACCGATCGACGACCGGCGCTTGAAGGTTTCCACCAAGGCACGCTTGGCTTTTTCGTAGTAGATCGGCTTAGCAGTTAGTTTGCTCAGCGTCCCGAATTCCAGCAGCAACGTGCCCGTCTCGGCTGGATTCGTTTTCGGATCGCGAACCTGACCAGTTTTCAGATTAACATAAACGTAAGGAAGTCCGGTCGGAGAATTGAAAACGGGTAACAGCCGGTTACCCAAATCGTCAGCCAAATCGAGGAGTCGTTTGTCATTCGTTAGTTGATAACTCGAGAGCAAACCACCGAGCAAACGAATCGTGATTTCGAAATTCTTGACGTAAACGTCGCGATCGAACGAAAGATCTTTCATGATGAGCGCTTTTGCCTTGGCCGCTTCGTCATCCAGCTTCATCAGGATGAGCGTGTCCAAGGCATCGACCGGCGTCATGAACAGCGATTGACCGTACCAATCGTGCGGCGTCTTGCTCAGGGGCTTTAACGCATCATGTCCCCAGGCGTACTTCTCGTAATTAGTCCAAGCATGCAGAAATTCAGTGCGAACGCGGGTCGCCATTTCGCGGGCGTGCGCGTCCTCACGCGCTTGGTGACATCCGGCGCTTGCGAAAACGATAGCAGTGGCAATAGCCCACCCTGCCAGCGGCCTTGTTGGCGAACACGTTCGCAGGTCGTTACGTCGCCCGGTTAGATTCACTCTATCAATCCCAGCCAAACTTCAGTAACGCTCTCCCACACTTCGGACAGGGAGTGCGTAACTTCGGCAGCTCAATGTTGGCAATATGACAAATCGGGCAATATACGCCGTCGTTTGGAATCGGTATTGACTCTCTGACCTGCGACAACTTTGAGGCAACCGGTAGATTTCCTCTTCGCTGGCGCGAGCTGGCGGCAAGCCCATCGCCCATCCACTGCGGGTCGTTTTATTTAAAGGGAGTGTCGGAATCCACTCGTCTGGCGTGAGACCTAGGTTGTCGTCGAAGTTTTCGGTGGTGTCCAATTGGCTTTATAACATCGCTTCGGCAGAAGCCGTCTTTGGCGTCGTTACTGTCTTCTTCTTGAACGGCCACAGGCTGTGAACCGTCGTAATGAATCTAACGGGATGAAGCTCAGTGACCCGTGGCCAGAGCGTGCGTAACCGGCGGTCTGTAGTCAGCGGTCAGTGTAAACATCTACCCCTCCAGCGCGCCCGCTCGCGCATACAGGCATTCCCTTCATCCTTTCTGCACTATCTCCATCACCTGTTTCAAAGGCTCCGCGCTAACCTTGCTCGTCCCTGTAAAGGGATGGTCAAGGACATATATCAAAAATAAAATCAACGTGATCGTTACCGTGAGCGCGGCCGTAATCATGTACTGCGCCTTGATGTTCTTCATCCCGAAGAAAAAGGCGTACGAAACTGTGATTCCCCCGCCCACAAGTAGGACAAACCAGATCACAGGCGGCACTGCGTTGTTTCCTGCAAATATTCTGAGTCGGCGGTACTGAGTGAGGTTATCTAATCGCTTTAGTGATTCGGCGTAGAGCTCTTTGTTGGGGATCGATTTCTCGTCCATCTGATGGAATACTGTAAGAAGCGCTGCCATCGCTCGGTTGGAATGAAGGCTTACGTCGCCCTGCGACATCCTTTTCAGCTCGTCATTATAAACCGAAGCGGTATAATCTATTAATCCTTGCTGTATTATTTTATTCGCCGGGTCAGGAAATGTTTTCGAGATGTGAAAAATATCATCGACCTCGTTGGCTTCCATTTGCAGATTCTTGGTGGCTTCGTCATATCCACTCCAGGTAACGAACACAACAAAAGCGACCACCACCGCGTAAAGCAGCCCGAAAGCATTGAAGATTATCGCTGCTACTTCGTGGTTCTGTTGCAATACTTCGGCTGAATATTTCGTCCGTACAAACCGAAGTCCGGCTAGTGCGAGCGCGGTGGTAATAACCGAGACAATTAGAAATGAGATGGCTGACGGCAAATTAAGTAGAAATTGCATACGTATCGTAATTTGGATCTGTACTCTGGGACCGGATGTTCCACTTTAATGGTCAAGTTCGGTTTAATGCCGGCTACCGCAGGCAGGACATGATTCAGGACCCGTCCGCCGTCATGCGGAACGTTCGGCCGCGCGCGCTGACCTTTAGCCAACCGGCCTTGTCGCGGTAATAGCGCTCAGTAAACTTCTTGGTGCCGATCAAAATGATATAGTTGTCATTGGTTAGCTTCATCTGAAGAGCACCTAAAATCAGAGATCAGAGGACAGAAGTCAGAGGTCAGTGTGGTCAAGGCATGGCATGGCCAGCGAACCTGCTCGCGAATCATGTCGAAGTTGTCTGCATCGGTCGATTGAATGTGTTCGTGGTATCATCGCTTGTCGAACATGATCGCGATGGAAAACCATTTCGCGCTGCGAACATAATATCGATATACGCTCGCAAACACGAACATGTCTTTTGGCTGATGGACCGGCGCGATCTGCGTTTTGCCCGTCACGTCGGCGTTGGCAAGCGCCCCTACGGCAATGACGGTCGGTGGCGGTGGCCCCCCGCCTGTGACCTTCATTTCTGGCACTTCGATCTTACCGTAGTCTTGCTGAAGTAGCTCGTACGCCCGTTGAAATGTCGCGATCGCCTTCTTTGAATCTGTCCCTTCGCCGAGATAAACTCCAATACGACGCAGTCGGCCACCGTTGAAAAAGAATGAATGTTCTCTTTACGTCCGTGGAACCTACCGTTGAATGTCTCCAGGTCGCCGTTGGAGAATTCTTTGTACGGCCCGAACTCTTTGAAGCTCGTCACTTCTGCTTTGGTCATGCCGAATTTCCACGGCGGAAGTCCCGCGGCCGATGCTGCCAGGGGGGACAGCAACGTGAGAATAGAAAACACGCAGATGGGAGTGGTGGTCATAAGCGTTTAACGAGACAAAGCTCAGCCTCGGCGAGCGAGAGCGGGGTCCGTAAGGTGATGCGAAACTGGATAGTATGCCGGTTAGCGATCAGCTTCATCGATTACTCGCGGCTTTAAGCTTTTGTGGGCGGGTTTACTTTTCATCTGGGAAAGCGACCGACCCGGTATCGAGGCTGTAGTAAGCGCCGACCACCTTGAGCTCACCGGAATCAACTTTGGCTTTGAGAACCGGTGCGGATGAACGTAGTGCTTGCACGACATTCTTTACGTTCTCACGCACCGTCGCCTCGAGGTCGCCTTTGGCTGTCGCTTCAACCGCTGGTTGGATCGCCGTGACCAGCGACTGGATATGAGCGGGTGCCTCGGCTTTGGCTGCGATTGTCTCCTTTGCAGCCTTGACGGCGCCGCAACGCTGATGTCCGAGCACCACGACCAGCCGCACGGCCAGATGATCGACCGCGTACTCGATGCTGCCCAGGCTGTGATCGTCGATCACGTTGCCTGCCACGCGCAGGACAAATAGATCGCCGAGTCCTTGATCAAACACGATCTCGGGCGGAACACGCGAGTCGGAGCAGCCAAGGACGAGAGCAAACGGATGCTGATTTTTTGCCAGCTCCTCGCGCCGCTTTGTCATGTCCGGAAAGATCAGGCTCGCATTTTCATAGCTGTTGGTTGCCAACTGAGTTCTTTCCTCGATCGACTCATGTGGATGCTGCGGATTGCCTCTGGTGTAGCGTTCATTACCCTGTTTGAGTCGGGAGATCGCTTCAGCGGGAGGTACGATCGGCTGGTCGGCGTGAGCCGGATCGCTGGCGCAGGCAAACTGGTTGTTACCAACTACACCAAGCAAAACCAGGAGGAGTCGAACGTGTGTCTTTGTCATTATATTCTTTCTTTCCTGTTCGTTTAAAATGATTGGATGGTCTGGAAAATGGCTCAATGAAAAACAAGATCAGCTACTGCTACCGATAGCGAGCATAAAATCAGAGGTTAGAGAACAGAAGTCAGAGGTCAGCATAAACCTGCAATGTCGAGGGACCTGCTTGCCGCTTCGGTCGGAGTTGCCTGCAGCCGACGCAACACAATACTCGCATGGCCAGAATTGCGTGACCAAATGTCTCGATGAGAAATTCAGGTAGGAGAGAAAATATTAGAACGGCGAGACTGTTTTGAAGAAAACCAACTAATTGGAGCCTTGGTAGGGGATCTGTCTGGAAGCGTATTGCCAAAATGACGCCGACAAATCCCGTCAACCCGGTCGCAACCTGTGCAAGTGTTCGAAAAGCCTCGAAATCAATTGTTACTGCCTAGCGAGACAAAGATAAGCTGCGCCGGGCGAGGGCGAGCGGGGCAGCGAATTGAACGGTGTTAGCCATGTGAAAGCTGGTAGTACGACGGCCCGGCATCAGCTCCATCGATTGGTTAGGCCTCCTGCGTGGCATCACCTAAAAGCAACCTCCGGCGAGAGACTAAGAAGATAATCGCTCCTACTGGAATGGCGAAGCCGAGTATCCACGGCGCGTATGGACTCGGACGAAACGCGCTCGCACCGAATAGCGCGAATGAAATGGGCTGAATCTCAAAGTGACCAGTCGCCCAATCAAACCGGAACTGCACGAACCCGAGCAGAATGAAGATGATCCAAAGCCACTTCCGGCGAATGCGTGAGCGAATGCAGACGACGAGAGCAACTAAGATGAATGCAGGCACAGCGATGCACGCAGCAAAAACGAGATAACGGATAATAGACTTACCGGTAAACGTGAAGCGGTTAAGCGTCTCGAGTGAATCAGCGATGGGTTGAAAGTGTGAACCGAGGACCGACATCGCACCCGCGGGATGTCCAACAGCG
>QHRJ01000082.1 GCA_003220075.1 Verrucomicrobiota bacterium | reverse complement strand
TTTCTGTCACCGGCGTGCTCGTTTACTTAATGCTTTATCATTGGTTCCCGCCGGCCAGTCTTGCACAGCCGCGCTGAATGTTGTTTGCTCAGGACGCGGCCAGGCCGCTTCCAAAACCATGGTCACGATCGCAACCTTCAATGAGCAATCGAAAGCTAAACATCTGCGCGACCGGCTGGGACAAGCAGGGATCGGCGCCGACATCATCGGCGACAGCCATCTGCAACGGGTCGCTTTCATGGCGAAGCCACGGGCAAACGTGAAAGTGAAGGTGCACGAAAATGATTTCGAGAAAGCGCACGAATTGATGCGGGAATGGGAAGCCTCCGATCCCGACATCGGGGCGGCGCTGCGCTGCCCGCAATGCGAATCTTCCAATATCGAATATCCGCAGATGACCCGGAAATTTCTCACCCCGGCGATCGCGAGCATTCTCTTTGCTGTGAAGATTTTTCCGAAAGGATTTTATTGTCACAATTGCCACTTTACCTGGACGAACGAGCCCGAAGGACAAATTTCGCGCCTCTGGCACATGATTTTTCCGGGAACCAACCCGTACCGAGACGAGTGACTTCGGCAGGACGCGACCTGCATTGAATCGCGATGATCTGATGAGGCTGGCGATGGCGTTTGCATGAAGTGGCTCTTTGCAATGTTACTGGCGCTGGCAATTTTTGGCGGCGCCGCCTACTTCAGCTACAACGTTCTGTTCAAGCAGGAGATCGCCGTCCAAAAGGAGCAGCGCGGCGAGATTCCTTCGACGCCCGCGCCCGATCTGAGCCTGCCGGAATTTCAGGAAGCGGCGAAATTACGGCAGGAAGGCAAACTGGTAGAGGCGCGCAACGCCCTCTTCTCCTTCATTCAGAAATATCCCAATGGCCAGCACTTCGAGGAAGCGAAAGACCTGCTCGGCGCCGTCAACATCGATATACTTTTCTCGCCCGTGCCCTCGCCCGAGAAACAGGAATACATCGTCAAGAAAGGCGACGTCATTGCGCGGGTCGCGCAAAGAATGAAATCGACGCCGGAGCTGATCATGCGCACCAACAACATGAACAGCACCATGCTCCACATCGGAGAAAAATTGCTGATTTCGAATCCCGATTTTTCGATGCTCATTCAGACGAAACAGAAAATTATTGTGCTGATCAACCACGGGCAGTTTTTCAAGCAATACCATATCCAGGAATTGAAACTGCCGCCGAAGCAGCCCTCGCGTGTCAACACTAAAGTGGCCGAGATTTTTGCCTGGAAAAATGGCAAACGCGTCGGGTTCGGCACCCGTGAATACCAGACCAGCACCCGCTGGATTCGTCTGGCCAACGCCGGCTACACCATCTATGCGATCTCGGACGCGTCCCATCCGAGTTCCGATCAGCCGCCCCCGCCACTTGGGCTTGGCATTCCCGCCAGCGATGCTGAAGAATTGGGCAGCCTTGTCAACGGCAAGACCCCTGTCACCATTACGGAGTAACATGATGGAGTCACAACCGCTCGACTTCGAGAAACCGATTGTGGAACTGCAACGCCGTTTGCAGGAAATTCGCGATCATTCCGACGAACATGCGCTCGATTTCGATGCCGAAGTCGAGGCGATGGAAGCGAAGATCGAAACGACGCGTCGGGAAATTTACGGCAACCTCAGCGCCTGGCAGCGGGTGCAGATCGCGCGACACACCCAGCGGCCGTTCGCGCTCGATTACGTCGAGCATTGTTTCACAAACTGGAATGAATTGCATGGCGACCGTTTGTTTGGCGACGACAAGGCCATGCCGTGCGGAATCGCGATGCTGCGCGAGCAACGTTGCATCGTGATCACAAATCAGAAAGGCCGCAATACCAGGGAAAACGTGATGCGCAATTTCGGCTGCGCGCATCCGGAAGGTTATCGCAAGGCGCTGCGCCTGATGCAGCTCGCCGAAAAATTTAATTTGCCGGTGATTTCGCTCATCGATACGCCCGGCGCTTATCCCGGCATCGGTTCGGAAGAACGCCACATCGCCGAAGCGATCGCAGTCAATCTGCGTGAAATGATGAATCTGCGCGTGCCCACTCTTGCGGCTGTCATCGGCGAGGGCGGTTCCGGCGGCGCCCTCGGCATCGGCGTGGCCGATCACGTCATGATCTTGGAGAACGCCTACTATTCGGTCATCAGCCCCGAAGCCTGCTCCGCCATTTTGTGGAAAGATCGACGCCACGCTGCCGAAGCGGCCGAGGCCCTGAAGTTGACCGCGCAGGATTTGATGAAACTCCACGTCGTCGATGAAATTGTGACGGAGCCAGATGGCGGCGCGCACCGCGACCATGAGAAAGCCGCACAAATCCTGGGCGAAGCGTTGCGCTCGAATCTTAAGCGCCTGCTCAAAACGCCGGTCAATCAGCTGCTGAAAAAACGCTACGAAAAATTCCGTCGCCTCGGCAATTTTGCCGAACCGCCAAAGGGCAATGGCGCCACCGGCTGATCGAGCCGCTCGCTCGCCGCACAGAAGATGAAGGGCAGACTTGGATTGGCGAAAATTTCGTTCCTGGGCCTTTCTCTCGTTTCAGCGACGGCAGCCACCCCGCCGCTTCATTTTGACCAGGACACTGTGGGATTCGCGAACATGACCGTGTTCGAATACCAAAACGGCATCGCTCATCTGCGCCGTGGTGAGTCAGCGAAGCAAAAACGTTACACGCGCCGATGTTTCGTGCTTTGCCGCACCACTATGCAATTTAAGAAATTCGCGCGTTTCGATCCGCACGCGCCGCCCTTGGATGATCGCGATCTGGCGAAGCGAATTCGTCAAGTCACTCGCCACGCGGCCTGGCGCGATACCTTGCCAGATGACCAGCGCGTCGTTTTCCCGGGCTACGCAAACCTTCGCCAACTGAGTAAGGAAAGCGGTTTTGTCCTGCAGCGAAATATCGGGTACGGTTGGCCAACTTACTGGCGGCTGGGAAACGCCCGGACATTTTTTGAACCCGGCACCGGGTATCAGGAAAAGACACACGAAAGACTTAATGCCGTTCTGAATCGCGGCGATCTATTCGTTGGTTTCCTCACCACCCTGCCGCACCTGCGGATTAATCACGCCGTTCTTTTTTATGCGAAAGAACCGGGCTCCGGGGAGATTGATCGTTACCTGGTTTACGATCCAAATCATCCGGAAGGGCCGCGCCACCTCTGGTGGTCGCAACGCGAACACTCGTTTGAATACGAGAAAGATTGGGACTTTGTCGGCGGGCGCATTCGTGTTTACCGGATTTACGGCATGCCGTTGCAGTAGCGAGCCATGGAACACAGGCCGTTGGCCTGTGCGCCCAGCGGAAATTATTCCCGCTGCTCTATCAGCTCTGTCTCAAAGCAGTAAAACTGCGCTGGGCGCACAGACTGGAAAGTCTGTGTTCCTTCACCTCGCCGGCTTCGGCGCAATAGGCGGATAAAGGAAGCGCAACATCGGATCGACCCGCGCGCCCCAAGCCGCTTCGCTGTGATCCGCTCCTTCGATTTCGTGATACTCAAGATCGTCGTGCAAATTCCAGCCCCGCTCCACCAGGGCGGCGCATAAATTGCGTGCCCGCTCCCAACCAGGTTCGGCCGTGCCGGTATCGAGCCAAATCTTGAGCGGAAGTTTTCTGTCGAGCGCGAGGACTCCTCTCACGATCACCTCATCGTCCCACCAAACCGAGGGCGACATTACCGCTAGGCGCGAGAAAATATTTGAAAACCAAAGTCCAAGCGTCATCACCAATAACCCGCCGAGCGACGCGCCTCCCAAGCCGGTAAATTCGGCTTCCGGTTTCGTCCGA
Source organism: Verrucomicrobiota bacterium (assembly GCA_003220075.1). Classification (GTDB taxonomy): domain Bacteria; phylum Verrucomicrobiota; class Verrucomicrobiia; order Chthoniobacterales; family UBA10450; genus AV69. The sequence goes on along the minus strand of QHRJ01000082.1, from coordinate 2,805 downwards.
TACTTCGAATCAATGAATGGTTTTAATTCCTGGATCAAAAATTTCCCGTACTTTCGGGCCAGTCCGCGGCTGCGCTTTTTCCGTTTTGCTTTGCTTTCGATGATGCCGCGCGTCGGGGCGTATTCGTGAATGCGATCCGGGCCGGTATTCGCAATCGCCACGATAATGATTGGCTCGATCAGTTTGCGGCGAATCAATCGGTGCGCTGTTTCGTCCACGCCCCATTCCACGCCGGCGAACGCAGTCGCGCCATCAAAAAGATTTTGCCCATCCTGTAAGTAGAGGACCGGATAGCGACGTCGAAGAAAACGGCGATATCCGGCAGGCAAATATACCAGAATATCGCGGCGGTTTCCCAGAGTACGAGATGGGAATTGGCGGTGACGTTGAATATTCCCAGTCAAGGTGTGAAGCGGCATCCTTTTCGTAGAGCGAGAGCTATTCCCGAAGAAGGTTGCCTTGTCCAATTTCGACTGCCTCTTTACCTTCGAATTTGGCTGTTAATCGTTCGAATCCGGTCTATAAAAGCCGACCGATTTATGCAGGAACGTTACATCAAGTGGTGGACGCCGTATTTGAGTCGCGAATTCGAGATGCTGGTCTTCGGTAATGGCGGCGGTCTCCCTCTGATTATTTTTCCAACCTCCTTTGGCAACTACCGTCAGAACAAAGATTTTGGCCTGATCGATTCCGTCGCCTGGTTCGTGGATAACAACCGAGTGACCGTCTATTGCCCGGATGCGATTGATCTCGACAGTTTTTACAACAAATCGATTCACCCTGCCGATCGCATTCGCACTCACATCGCCTACGAAAACGTGATCGTGCGTGACGTGTTCGATTTCGCGCGGCGCGAAGGCAGCACTCATCGAGTCGGGGTCTGCGGCGGAAGCCTGGGCGCGTATCACGCCGCCAACATCGCTTTCAGGCATGCCGATGCCGTCAGTCATCTGATCAGCCTGAGCGGCGCATTCGAGATCAGCGATTTCTTCGACGGCTATGACGACGACAACATTTATTTCAACAGCCCTTACGAATATCTGCCGAACATGCCTGACCCGTGGAAATACAACCACATGAACATCATTATCGGCACTGGCGAATGGGATAATACTCGCCACGAATCGATGCGGCTCTCCGGCATCTTGAATTCAAAAGGAATCCGCCATTGGCTGGATGACCGGAAATGGTGCGGGCACGAGTGGAAGTACTGGCGCGACATGCTGCCATATTATTTGTCGACGTTTTGACGGTCACTTTATGAAAAAAATCGGAATCTTATTTGGCCAGGAAAACTCTTTCCCGTGGGCATTCATCGATCGCGTTAATCAAAAGACCGGCGGCAAGGAGATCGCCGCGGAAGCGGTCAAAATCGACAAAGTGATTCAGGGCGAGCCATGCGGCTACGACGTGATTATCGATCGCATTTCGCAGGATGTGCCGTTCTATCGCGCCTTTCTGAAAAACGCCGCCCTCACCGGAACCGCCGTAGTCAACAATCCGTTTTGGTGGAGCGCGGATGAGAAATTTTTCAATAACGCCCTTGCTACAAAAATTGGGGTCGCAGTTCCGCGCACCGTGCTGCTGCCTTCACACGAAGTGCCGACAGACACCAATGCGAACTCATTCCGCAATTTGGCTTACCCGCTCGATTGGGAGGCGATTTTCAACTACGTCGGCTGGCCGGCATTTTTCAAACCATTCGCGGGCGGAGGCTGGAAAAATGTTTATCGCTTGCACAACCCGGAGGAATTTTATCGCGCTTACAGCGAAACCGGACAGCTCGTCATGATGCTGCAGGAAGAAGTGAAATTCGACATGTACTTTCGTTGTTATTCAATCGATCAACGCAATGTCCGCATCATGCCCTACGATCCGAGGCATCCTTATCATTTGCGATATCAAACCGAGTGGCAAACCCCAAAGGAAGTATTGCAGAATGTCGAGGGCGGCATCTTGCAGTTGAATCAATACCTCGGCTACGACTTGAACACGGTCGAGTTCGCCATCCGCGATGGCGTTCCGGTGGCGATCGACTTTTGTAATCCTGCGCCGGATGCTGAAGTCATGTCGGTTGGTCAGGCGAACTTCGAATGGGTGGTCGAGGCGGTCTCGGAGATGGCGATTCGCAAAGCACGAGAGCATCAACCCGGTCAAGATAATCTGAGCTGGGGAAAATTTGTCCAGGCCGGGGCTACGCGCCGTGCGCTTGGCGAGGTATAGCAAGCCAGTCATCCCTCGACTGTCGCTCGGGATGACGTGGCTAGCGTTGGCATTTCGGGCACCACGCGGTGGTCCGCCCGCCAATCGTCGCGCGACGCAAAACCGTTTTGTGTCGCGGACATTTTCCGCCAGCACGCCAGCGTTCATGAATCAGCCAGGTCCGCGGCAATGTGGAATCATCTGGTCCGATAATGCGCAGCGATTCACGCGCGACGAACCGCGTTGCGCGAAAAAGCTCGTCGCGTTCTCCGGCGCTCAATTTGCCCGCAAGCTTTGAGGGCAGGATTTTTGCGCGCCACAGAATTTCATCGGCCATCCAATTGCCGATTCCGGAAAATCCCGATTGCATCAGGATGACAGCTTTAATTGTCGCCTTTCGGTGGCGATCAAGAAATCGATCGAGGAACGCGCGATTGAATTTACCCGATACAATCTCCGGCACGCCGTTTTCCCACCAGGCCGGCGCGATTTTGCCATGATGAAATTGCACCCGGCCAAATTGGCGCGCATCGGTGAAGACGAGCGCGCGTTCCCGTTGATACAAAGCAAGATGATCGTGCTTTTGCAGTCGAAAATCGGGGG
>QHRJ01000183.1 GCA_003220075.1 Verrucomicrobiota bacterium | reverse complement strand
GTGGCCGCGGTCGCTGACCGCGGGCCGCAGCCCACGGCAGCGGCTACAATAATCGATCGCTGGATTCTCGATCGGCTCGACCATGTCATCGCGGAATGCCGGAACGCGTATGCGGCGTTCGAGTTCCACAAGGTTTACCATAGCATCAATCACTTCTGCGCAGTCGATCTCAGCAGCCTCTACATCGATATCACCAAAGACCGGATGTATTGCGACGCCCCCGATTCGCCGCGCCGCCGCGCCACCCAATTCGCGATGCATAAAATTTTCGATGCGCTGTGTCGTTTGCTCGCGCCGGTTCTGGTATTCACTGCCGAGGAAGCCTGGAGTCACGCTATAGCTGGCGTCGGTGACGCCGGCCCGCGGTCAGCGGCCGCGGCGACAGCTTCCGTCCATCTCCAGCTTTTTCCAGATTGTAGGGCAGCCGCACCGCCTGCCGGGGCAACCGACGAAGCTGTTCGGCAGCAAATCGATCAGTTACTAAGACTGCGCGGCGTGATCGGTCAGGCCTTGGAAAAAGCGCGTCAGGAAAAACTGATCGGCAACTCGCTCGAAGCTCGCGTCACATTGAAATGCGATCGAAAAACAATCGGTTCGGTCTCGAAGGAGGAGCTCGAAGAATTTTTCATTCTAAGCGACCTCATTATCGAAGACGCGGGGGAGGCGTCCGCCATTGTCGAGAAAACGCCGTATGCAAAATGCGCGCGTTGCTGGCGCCATCGCGAAACTGTCGGCCAAAGCGCCGTCCATCCCGATTTGTGCGACCGCTGCGAAAGCGTCGTCGCGTCGATAACAAAAATGGAGGAGCGAGCTTGAGCCCCCGCAGGCGGAACACAGACTTGCAGTCTGTGCGCCCAGCGGAGTTGAACTCCGCTGAACACACGACAAACAGCAACGCGCCCTCTGCTGGCAATGCGGCAGCGGGTTACAAACCCGCTGGGCGCACAGGCCAAAGGCCCGTGTTCCGAATATGAAATGGATCGTGTTCCTTTCCCTGCCGCTCTATGCGCTCGATCAGATCAGCAAGTATTGGATTTTGCATCACATCGATGCCGAATCCCAACGCGAGATCATTCCTCGCTGGTTCTATTTAGTAAATGTTACCAACACCGGCGCGGCTTTTGGTTCTTTCAAAAACAATAACGCGTTTTTTATCGCGCTGTCGTGCATTGCCCTGATCGCGGTGGTTTTCCTTCTCCTGCGAAACCAAGATCACAAAGATGCCTGGCGCGATCTCTCCCTCGCTCTGCTCCTCGCCGGGGTTTTGGGCAATCTGACCGACCGCCTGACCCTCGGTCATGTCATCGATTTTCTCCTCGTTAACTTACATGTTCGCTTTGCCAATCCGTGGCCGGCTTTCAACGTCGCTGACTCCTGCATCTGTGTCGCGGTGATCTGCTTCATCATTCATACCTTGCGCCAAAAACCGCTGTCCGCGGCCGAAGGTAGAAGCGATTGATTCGCGCCAGTAGAACGGTAGGGCAGGCGCTCTCTGCGAGCCGGAAGCCCGCCTGCCGATCCCGAAGCTGGCAACCGGGAACGGTTGCCCTACAAGGCTGCGCAATGCAAAACTGTTAACTGTGACAATGGAAGGAACCGCACGCACCATCGCGGCAAAACTCCGCGAACACGGCCACATCGCATACTTCGCCGGCGGCTGCGTCCGCGACATGGTGCGCAACCTTGCGCCGAAAGACATCGACATCGCCACCGACGCGCGCCCGGAGGAAGTGCAGAAATTGTTCCCGCGCACCTATGCGGTCGGCGCGCACTTCGGCGTCATTGTCGTTTTGGAAAACGGATTCCAATTCGAAGTCGCGACCTTCCGTTCCGACGATGTTTATTTGGACGGACGTCGCCCGAGCGAGGTTCATTTTTCCTCGCCTGAGGAAGATGCGCAGCGGCGCGATTTCACCATCAACGGAATGTTTTTCGATCCGGCGAAAAACGAAGTGATCGATTTCGTCGGTGGCCGGGCCGATCTGAAAGCGAAATTGATCCGCGCCATTGGCGATCCGGCGCAACGTTTCGCGGAAGACCGCTTGCGAATGCTGCGCGCAATTCGTTTTGCGACCGTGCTCGAGTTTGAAATTGAAAGTGAAACCTGGAGCGCGCTGCAGCAAAGCTCCTCTTCCATCACCGAGATCAGCGCGGAAAGAATTCGCGACGAGCTGGTGCGCATTTTTCTTTCGCCACAACGATTGCGCGGCTGGGATTTGCTCGATCGCTCCGGACTTCTGCGCATTGTTCTGCCAGAAATCGAGCCGATGAAAGGTTGTGCCCAACCGCCGCAGTTTCATCCCGAGGGCGATGTCTTTCAGCACACTCGATTAATGCTGGAGCTTTTGCCGGAAAACGTTTCCGTGCCGCTCGTTTTCAGCGTCATCCTCCACGATGTCGCCAAACCGCGGACGGCGACGGTGGATGCGGACGGCCGCATCCGTTTCAACGAACACGATCGCATCGGCGCGGAGATGACCGAGCAAATCATGGAGCGTCTGCGTTTTTCGCGCGCGAATATCGACGACACCGTCGAGATGGTGCGTCAGCACATGGTTTTTAAAGACGTACCCCGGATGCGCGTTGCCAAACTGAAACGATTCATGGCGCGCCCGACTTTTGAAGACGAACTGGAACTCCATCGGGTCGATTGCGCCGGCAGCCATGCCATGCTCGACAATTACGAATTTCTTCAGCGCAAAAAGGAAGAGTTCGCAAACGAGCCGATCATTCCGCCGCCCTTGGTTACGGGGAATGACTTGATCGCGTTGGGAATGAAACCGGGCCCAAGGTTTGGCGAGATTTTGGAAGCCGTGGAAACACGCCAGCTCGAAGGCGCACTCAAAACGCGCGAGGAAGCACTGGAGTGGGTCAAACGCGAATACGCCGGGTAGCGCGCGCATCTTACGCGCATCGTTTCGCATTTTGCGAAACGGCCGTGCCGAATGGGGGAAGGTTCGCCGCAGAATGCGGCAAACTGCGCGCAAGGATGCGCACGCTACCGTTTTTGACATCAAACCTCAACCATCGAACATCTCTCCGAGCCGTAGGTTCTAAGAAGCCGGAGGCAACCATCCCATGCGCATCTTGATGATCAGCGCGGAAGCGCCGCCCTTGCACCGCGCCGGGGCGCTGGTGGACGTGCTCGATGCTTTGCCCCACGAACTGCGCGAACGCGGCCACGAAGTCAGCGTGGCCCTTCCGTTTTATCGCGAGATCCGCGAGAACCATGAGGTGGAGACAAATGACACCGGCGTGACAGTGGACATTCGCGTCGGCGAAAAAAATTATGTCGCGGAATACTTCGACGGCCGGACCTCGAGCGGCGTGCAGTTATTTTTTGTTCGGTGCGACGAATTTTTCGATCGCCCGGAAATTTACGGTGAACATGGGGTCTCCTACGAAGACAACGCCAACCGTTTTATCTTTTTCAACAAGGCCGCCATCGAACTGGCGCGGCGCCTGACCCCGGCCCCGCAGATTCTGCATGTGCACGATTGGGCAGCCGCGCTCATCCCGGTTTATATCCACGCGCACGATCTGCCTTTCGCCACTGTCCTAACGATTCATAGACTCGCAGAGCAGGGAAGTTTTTGGGGCCTCGACTTCGCTCTCACCAATTTGCCGCAGCGCTTTTTCTCTCTCCGTGGAGTTGAATTTTTCGGGCGTCTCAATTTCTTGAAAGCGGGCATCGTTTTCGCCGATCGCATCACCACCGTCAGCGAACATCATAAGCGCGAAATCCTCCGATCCGAAGGCGGCTTTGAACTCGACGTCGTTCTCCGTGAAAATGCCCACAAACTCAATGGCATCTTGCATGGCGCCGATTACGCGCGTTGGAATCCGGCAACCGATCCGCTGCTGCCGGCTCATTTCGGTTCCGAAAAATTAGGGGGCAAAATGATCTGTCGCGACGCCTTGCTCGCAGATCTCCAGCTCGCCCCCGCGCCGCGCGGTCCGGTTTTCGGAATGGTCACACGCGTGGTCGCCGAAAAAGGTTTTGGAATTCTCACCCCGCTCTTCGATCGCCTGCTGACGGATGACGTGCGCCTGATTATTCTGGGCGAAGGCGACCCGGCGTTTGAAACCGCTCTCGCCATCGCTTCCCGCCGCTATCCAGCACGATTCGCCTATCGCCGTCATTTCGATGAAAGGCTGGCTCACCTCATTGAAGCTGGTTCCGATATCACGCTGATACCGTCGCGGTTCGAGCCCAGTGGGCTAATCGCAATGTATAGCTTGCGATATGGCGCACTTCCGGTCGCATACGCCAGCGGTGGGATTCAGGAAATTGTCCAGGACTACGATCCGACGCTTGAGCCTTCCGAGTCGGGCTATGGCTTCCTTTGCTACGACTATACCGCGGAAGCGTTTTGGGATTCGATCAAGCGCGCCCGTGCCCTTTTTCACGATCGCACAGTTTGGACTGGCCTGATTCACCGGGCGATGGCGCGGGAATTCTCCTGGCCAGCTGCAGCGCAACGCTACGAGGAACTTTATCGGGGCCTTGTTGGCGAGACGGAACTCGCCGCCTAGGTAGGGCCGATTGACTCAATCGCCCACTCCTTGTTCGGGGAGCGCGATTTCCGAAACCTTAATAAAGCGCTCGGAAATTCCGAAAGTTGCCAAACCGGAGTTAGGAACCAACTGGTTGCTCGAGAGGATCTCGACGTAAAATCGGAAATGAAACGTTTGCGCCGCCTTTGGCGGAAGGAAAAATCGGAGCCTTCGTTTCATCATCATGTTTACGTGGTGTTGCTGGAGGAGAAGGCGGCGAAGCACCCGTCAATCCTGCGCGCGAATCCACGGCGCGATCCGCGCAAACCTTGCGTTTACGTTGGAATGAGCGGGCTGCCTCCGGAACATCGTTTCGAGAATCATCGGCATGGTTATAAATCGGCGTGGGTCGTGCGAAAATATGGCGTGCGTCTGATGCCAGAGCTCTACCAGCAT